>JBCCTP010000006.1:0-25973 GCA_039198505.1 Actinomycetota bacterium
GATCCACCGCGAGTGGGGTCCCGACGGCCGGTACCTGCCGACTCCCGATGTCGGAGAACCGGCGGCCCTCGACCCGGCGGTGCTGGTCACGCCTCCGGCCGGTCTCGAGGTCGGGTACGTCCCGATCGTCACCCGCCAGGAGGCGGCCACCTGAACACCGAGTCGGCGGGCCGGCGAGCGCTGATCACACCCGCTGCGCGATGTCCTCGAGAGTTCCGACCGCGGTGCGGCCGTCTGCCGTGAGCGTGAGGATCTCGGCGCCGGTGTCGGTGACGAGCACGGTGTGTTCGAACTGAGCGGAGATGCGGTTGTCGTCGGCGTGCTCGGTCCAGCCGTCGGGGGCGGTATGGAACGTCGGCCGACCGGACGTGAGCATCGGTTCGACCGTGAGCGTCATGCCGGGGATCGCGACGCGGTCATCGCCGGGCTCGATGCAGTGGTGGACGTGCAGCTCGGTGTGGAACGTCTCGCCGATGCCGTGACCGCCGTACTCGCGGATCACGCCGTAGCCGCGGGAGGCGGCGAACGGTTCGATCGCCTCGGCGATGCGACGGAGCGGTTCGTGCGGGCGGATGGCGGCGATGCCGCGCAGCGTCGCCTCCCGGGTCGTCTCGATCAGGCCGTCGATCGCCCGATCGGTGCGGCCTGCCACGAACATCGCAGAGTTGTCTCCATGCATGCCCTCGACGTACGCAGTGACGTCGATGTTGACGACGTCTCCATCGGCGAGTGGTCGGGAGTCGGGGATGCCGTGACAGACCACGCCGTTGACCGAGGTGCAGATCGACTTCGTGTAGGGCTGCTTGGAATGGCTCGGATAGCCGAGCGTGCTCGGATACGCGCCGAGGTCGACGTAGGCGTCGTGCGCGACCGCGTCGAGTTCGTCGGTCGTGATGCCCACCTCGACGGCTGCGCCCGCGCGCAGGAGGACCTCGGCTGCGACCTCGCAGGCACGCCGGTGCCGCTGGAGCGACTCGGCGTCATGGAGTTGCGTCCGGCGCGAGGTCCCGACCACGCCGGTGGTCGCGTAGTCGGGGCGAACGATCGACTCGGGGACGGATCGCACGGGTGACACGACGCCGAGCTCGACCGGCGGTCGGTCGAGCAGTCGACGATCGCCGTGGCACCGCTTGTGCTTGTCGCCGCTCCCGCACCAACACCGGTCGTTGGAACGGAGGCGGGTCAGCCGGGCCACGAGGGAAGTCTACGGGTGGAAACTCCCGGTTGTCTACGGGTCGAGACCCAACGGTACGATCGCCGTGTGGCGCCGATGGTCAACACCGACGAGCTGATCGACGCTCGGGGGCTCGCGGATCTCATCGGCCTGTCACATCCGAACAGCGTCAGCTTGTACCAGCGCCGCTATCCCGAGATGCCGCGGCCGGTCATCGACCTCGGGCGCGGGCGACCCAAGCTGTGGGTCCGACCCGACGTCGAATCCTGGCTCGCCCGCCGCTGATCGCGGGTCGGCGGCGCCCGACGTTCGTCAGCCGCGCAGCCCGAGCCGCTCGATCAACCGAGCTCGCTTCGCGAGCCACCATCCGGATTCCTCGGGCCACGACGCATGGCCGTCGCCGGCGCCGAGAGCGGCCTCGGCGTGGAGCGACCAGTTCGGGTCATCCAGGATCTCGCGGGCGAGAGCGACCATGTCCGCGCTCCCGTCGGAGATGACGGAGCTGCAGAACGTCGGATCCCACAGGAACCCGACGGCGGTGGTCGCGATCTCCGCCTCGGCGCGGATCCGGCGCGCGAACGGCACCTGGAAGCCCTCCTCGATCTTCATCCGAACCGGCCGCTCGCGCCCGCCGATCCCGCCGGTCGAGCAGTCGATCATGTCGACTCCCGCCGCCTTGAGCTCCCGCACCGTCTCGACGGTGTCGGACACGTCGATTCCTCCGTCGACCCAGTCGGTTGCGGACAGACGGAACGACAACGGCAGATGCTCTGGCCAGTGCGCACGAATCGAACGCGCGACCTCGACCGCGAAGCGGTTCCTGTTGGCCGCCGAGCCACCCCAGCGGTCGCGTCGGTGATTCGCGATCGGCGACAGGAACTGATGGACGAGGAATCCGTGGGCCGCGTACACCTCGATGATCTTCGCTCCGGCCTCCCGGGCGCGGCGTGCGGCGAGCCCGAACGCCTCGATCGTCTCCGCAATGTGCTCCTCGGTCATCTCGACGGGCGTCGGCCATCCGTCGGCGTACGGAAGCGCGGACGGGGCGATCGCCGGCCAGGGAGCCTCTCCGCGCAGCTCGCGGTCCTCGTCGTCGACGGGGGTCTCACCGTGCCACGGGCGCCGCTCCGACGCCTTCCGGCCGGCGTGACCGAGCTGCACTCCCGGCACCGACCCCTCGCGCTCGATGAAGGCGAGCACCCGAGCGAGGCCGTCGACCTGGTGGTCGTTCCACAGTCCGAGGTCGCCGTGGGTCCGCCGCCCGGCTTCGGTCACGGCCGTCGCCTCGGTCAACACGAGCCCCGCCCCGCCCAGCGCGAACCGACCGAGGTGCACGAGATGCCAATCGTTGACCTCGCCCTGTTCTGCCCGGTACTGACTCATCGGCGAGACGGCGATCCGGTTCGCGAACGTGACGCCCCGCAACTCGTACGGCGAGAACAGGTCCATGAACCGCGCACCCTAGGGCGAGGACTCTCACCTCGTTCTCGCGATCGTCCGGTTCACTTCGGGGGATGCCCGTCGTGATCCCGTCGCGCCACCGTGGCCCCGCCACGGCCGTGCGTGCGGCGATGGCGGTCGTGGTCGTCCTGCTCGTGGCGAGCGTCGGTCTGCCGGCCTCGACAGCGCAGGCCGACCAGGACATCGTGTTCGACGGCGCCGGGGACGCGCGACAGCTCAGTCTGATCGGCGACTCGACGCTCGCCGGTGTCCGCTGGTACGACGACTACGGCGACCTGCGTCGGTACAACTTCGTGCTGAACGCCGAGTCGTGTCGGCGAACGGTCGAGCAGTCGTGCATCAGTCGAGAGGGGTACCGCTCGGCGAACGTCGTCTCGACGATGCGGTCACTCGATGGAGCGTTGGGTGAGCTCCTCGTCGTGATGACGGGATACAACGACCCGGTCTGGTCGATCGACGAGTCGATCGTCGAGGTCACCGCCGAAGCGCGTCGGCAGGGGGTCGAGCACGTCCTCTGGCTGACGCTGCGCACGAGCTTCGACGTCGACTACAGCGACCCTCAGGAGCAGTCGAGCATCGACACGTTCCGGGAGTACAACGACCGACTCCTCGACGCCGCCGAGGCATCGGGAGGATTCCTCCAGCTCGCCGACTGGGGTGCGTACTCGTTCGGTGCGACCGAGTGGTTCGAGTACGACGGCGTGCACCTCACACCCTCCGGGGTCGGCGCGTTGACCGGTTTCCTCGCCGAGGCGATCGATCGTGTCCTCGCCGGAGACCAGAACGCGATCGTGTCGACGTCATGGACGGTGCTGGTCCCAGGGGCCGAGGGCCCGACGGTCTCCGCGGTCCAGGAGGCGATGATCGAGGCGGGGATCGACGTGCCCGGCGGTGCCGACGGCGTCTACGGCAACGACACGATGGCTGCTGTCGCCGAGTTCCAGCGTCGGAACGGCGACCTGCAGGTGACCGGGGCGGTCGACGCGCCGACGGCGCGGGCGCTCGGCGTCGACCTCGGCACCGGTGCATCGAACGCCGACGACCCCGCATCGACGGACGACGAACCCGTCGAGCCGCCTTCGGCGGACGCGCCGCCCGGAGAAGTCGCGGAGTCGGCCGTCGGAACGGCCGACGCCGCGTCGAACGACATCATCCCGTTGCCGTCGACGCCAGCGACGGACGCCGGGTCACGGCTGATGTCAGGCTGGTTCTTGGCGCTCGCCCTGATCGTCGCGCTGGTCGGCGCGGTCATCCTGCGACGCCGTCACGTGGTCGCCCGGCGGCGGTCGCTGCATCGCCCATGACGGCCGTCAGCCCCGTCGAGGGGTGAGGTCACGCGACGGCCACGTCGTGGCCATGACTCGAACGCTCCGTGTCGGTGTGATGGTCGCATGAGCACCACACACGACCACATCAGCCCCCTCAACGACCTCCACGTCGGCCGTCAGCTCCGAGCCGAGTGGGTCACCAGCGGTGGCGCCCGACCTCGCCTCCGCTGGTACCGGCCCTGCGAGAGGTCCGAGTAGCCCGGAGACATCGACTCACCGACCCCGCTCTGCCCCGACGTCGTGACCAGCACCGTGAACGACATGGTCGGGGCGGAGCGCGCCGGATCGTCGTCAGCCAGCGGCGGCGCTCTCCGGCGACTCGATCAACGAGGCGTAGCGGAGATAGCCGAGATCGGCGTACGCCTCGGCGAGGCCGTCGAGAGACCCTCCCGAGGCGAGCGCCTCCACGTGGCGCCGCCGAAGCGGCCACAGCCGCCCCTCGATCGGACGAACCGTCTCGGTGAGTCGTTCCGCGATCGCTGGATCCACCGCCCGGAGCGGGCCGAACACCGCCGAGGCGAACAACAGGTCGGCCTCGGCGATGCGCGCCCCGCCGTCGCGCGCCTCGTCCGCGAGCGGCGACAGCAGCGGGACCACCTCGTCGCGCCGACCGATCGCGGCGAGCAGTTCGGCCAGACCGGTGCCGAGCCGCCAGCGAGCGACACCGATCGTCGACGGCATTGCCGACAGGCCGGCCTCGATGCCGGCTTCAGGGGACCCGGTTCCTCGCGCGAGATCGCACCGACAGAGGATGACCTCGGCCAGACCCAGGTAGTGGGGGAACTCGTCCCGCCGACTCGACGCCACGACCGCCCGGATGAGTTCCCGCGCGACGCGCGGACGGGCCGCTTCGAGCTCGATCTCGGCCCCGATCACCGGGAGCAGACCGAGCCTCGACCGCCGGCCGGACGGGAGGTGGGTGCGCACGAGCGACGATGCTCCTGCGAGGTCTCCCTCTTGAAGCATCGTCCCGACCTTGGTGGTGAAGAGCGCGTCGAGGCTCTCGGGCCGCCACGGCGACGGGACGATCGTGCGGACGAGCGACAGCGCCTCGTCGGTGAGCTCGCTCGCCTCGGCGATCCGGCCGGTGCCGAGCAGCGCGACGGCAACCGCTCCGAGAACCTCGACGCGACTGACGCCTTCGGTGTCGAGCAGTGGCTGCGCCGCCCGCTCGAGCTCGCCATACCTGCCGCTGGTGGCGAGCAGACCGAGCCGCCGCGCCGCGAGCGCATGGCCGATCGGACCCGGCCGGCTCCCGCCCTCGGCGAGGGCGTCGAGGGCGTCGGTGTGTAGGTTGCGGTACGTGAACTCGATCGTCCACCGCCGACGGAGCGCGAGCGAGGCAGCGACCGGCTCGAGGCGATCGACGTCGATCTCTCGCAAGAGCCGGTCGGCCTGCTGCCACTGGTTGCGGCGGAGCGCGAGCTCGGCCCGCACGACGGCAGCACCGGGCTGCTCGTCGAGGTCGACCGCGTCGGCCAGCGTCTGAGCATCGGCGAAGTCGCCGGACACGAGGCTCAGCAAGGCGTGGTCGAGCAGCGTGCGGGCGTCGACCCGGTCGGTGTGTACGTCCCAGCTCACGATGCGGGCGAGTGCCCACGGTGTCAGCGGACGCTCGAGCAACGATTCCGTCAGCTCGTTCACCAACGATCGCAGCCGCAGTCGGCCGGTGCCCTCGATCACTGCGGTCTCCAGGAGCGCGTCGGTGAGACCCACCTGCGGATCGCCGGCCTCGCCGTCGAGGAGGACGAACCCTGCGTCGTCGAGGTCGTGCAGTCCGTCGTCGGAGACGAGGTCGGTGAGGAGCGACAGCGGTGTCGGCCCGAGGAGCGCCATGCGCGCAGCGACGTTCCGGGCGTCGGACGACAGTCGCTCGGGTGGCCACTCGGTGGACCAACTCGACACCGGCCGTTCGGCGAGACGCCAGACCCCGTCCTCGCGGACGAGCGCCCCCGAACGACGAGAGGTGTCGACGATGTCTCGCAGTGCGGCGGGACGCCCTCGGCTGGCCTGCACGAGCAGCGCGACCGAGTCGTCGTCGATCGGACCGCGGAGCGCGCGATACAGCAGGACGTCGATGTCGATGTCGTCCAGCGGTCCGAGCTCGATCGTGTGCAGAACACCCGAGCGAGCGAGACCGTCGAAGTCGCTGTCGTCGTCGGCACCGGTGCCCGAACGGCCGGTCACGACCGCGAAGACGGCCTGTGCCGTGACGAGCGAAGCGAGCACCGCCGTGCTGAGCGGGTCGACCCTCGGGGCGTCGTCGACGAGCAGCACGACGCGCCGCCCGTCGCGCAATCGGTCGAGGGCGTCTCGCGCACGCCGGAACATCTCGGCCCGAGCGAGGTCGTCGGCCTGATGCGTCGGCGCGACGACGTCGGCGGGCAGAAGGTCGGTGAGCGCGGCGAGCGGGATGTCGGTCCGGTCGGGGAAGCCCCGCACCCGCCAGACCGGCTGATCCTGAGAGGCCAGGCGGTTGACACACTCCTCGGCGAATCGGGTCGTGCCGACACCGGTCGGGCCCTCCACCAGGACGCCGCCGACCGTTCGCGACTCGGCAGCGGCGACGACGGCGCCGAACTCGTCGCGACGTCCCGTGAACGGCCAGCGGCCCTCGGGACCGCGGGCCGGGCGTTCGGTCGACGGTGTGGAGGTGGCCGGTACGGCGAGCGTGGCCGCCCCTGCCGTGTTCGCCGGTGGTCGACCGTCGTCGTCGATCGCCTCGACGTCGGCGACGAACCGGTAGCCGCGACCGTGGACGGTCCGGATGATCGACTGGCTCGCGCCGTCGTCGCCGACCGCACGCCGGGCGAACTTGACCCGCGTCGCCAGTGTCGATTCGCCCACGAAACGGTCGCCCCACAGCTCGTCGAGCAGCTCCTCCTTCGAGACGACCCGCTCACGGTGACGGACCAACATCTCGATCACCGAGAACACGAGCGGCTGGACGTCGACGAGCTCGCCCGAACGACGCAGCTCGGCACGATCGGTGTCGAGCTCGCACTCACCGAATCGGACCCGCACATCGCCCATTCTGGTCGTTCCACAGCGCTCGCTCGACCGAGTTCGGGCGTGACGACCGTCGGTTGCTCGCATGAGAGGATTCCCCCGTGGACACCGACGATCTCGCTCTGATTCGGACCGACGCAGCGGCGTTCACACAGATCGGTGACGATCTCGCGCTCGAGTTCTACGCCGCGCTGTTCGAACTCAGTCCCGAGAGTCGGGCGATGTTCCCCGAGGACCTCGCCGCGCAGCGGACGAAGCTGCTCGACGAGCTGTCGGCGCTGGTCGACCTCGCGACACATCTCGAGGCGGCCGGCCCGGCCGGACTCGATCGGCGCACTGCAGAGTTGGGTCGTCGACACGACGGCTACGGCACCGGACCCGACCACTACCTCGTCGGGGGTGAGGCGCTCCTGCTCGCACTCGAGGCGACGGTCCCGGGCTGGACCGACGACCACCGCGATGCGTGGGCCCGGCTGTACCAGATCGTGTCCGACGCCATGATGCACCCGTCCCCGCCCGCCGACTGACCGCGCCAGGTGTCCGTTTCCGCCCGGGCCAGATGCGGACACTGTCCGTTTCCGCCCGGGCCAGATGCGGACACCCGGGGACCGGAGTGGCGGGGGTCAGCCGAAGAGATCGCTGACGGCGACCGGCGGGCCGTCCGCGGCGTCGACCACCAGGTCCGCTGAGTTGGCGGCACCTGCGAATCGATCGATCCCGAGCCGTCGTCGATCGTCGACGGACGCACCGAACAGCCCGGCGTCGAGCTGGATGCCGGTTCCGTCGGCCACCCGGACGAGCCCGTTGAAGATCGCGATGGTGGCGGCAGCGTCACGTGTGGCCTCGGGGCCGATCACCTCGGTCAACCGGTGTCGGGCCGCCGCCACCTCGTCGTCCGACGCCTCCGACTCGACGGCGTTCGCGAAGGCGAGGAGCTCGCGGCTGTGGGGGATCCCGACGTCACCGACGAACGTCGGGTCGAGTGAGGCATCGAGATCGATGCTCAGTCCGTTGGCGTCGCCGCTCGCACGGAGCAGGGCGGTGTGGGCGGCCGTTCAATAGAAGCACTGGCTGAGCGTCGTCGTGCGGGTGGCGACCAGTTCGGTCTGCGGGCGGCTGAGGGGGAACTCCCACCGGAGGTTCACGAACTCGGCACCGCGCGAATAGTGCGAGTCGACGAGACCCCGCCACGCGTCGTTGGTCCGAGGGACGAGGCTCAGGGTGCGGCTCACGTTGGCCCGCGTCGGCCCGACCGACTGGCTCACCCACGCGCCGATGTCGCCGACGTCGTCGGGCCGGACCCGCGCCGGCGAGCCGGCTCGAGCGTCGGGCAGCGTTCGTTCGGGTCGGCCCAGGGCCCGGTCGAGGCGATCCACGACGTGCACGATCGCCGTGACCCCGATCAGCTCGGTGTAGGTCTCCTCGCCGAGTTCGTCGATGTGGGGCTGGGCCCACGTCCGTGTGAGGCGACCCGGATCGCTCGCCGTGCGTCGCACGACCTCGACGGCGGCGGCGCTCAGTTGCTCGGTCGGTCCGTGCGCGCCCTCGACAGCGTTCGGCGTGACGGCCTGGCGCCGGGCCTGGTCGAGTGGGTCGGTCCGCGACTCACGCGCCTGCCGCCATGC
Source organism: Actinomycetota bacterium (assembly GCA_039198505.1). Lineage (GTDB taxonomy): Bacteria > Actinomycetota > Acidimicrobiia > Acidimicrobiales > Ilumatobacteraceae > Ilumatobacter_A. The sequence goes on from JBCCTP010000006.1 coordinate 8,598, forward strand.
GTCGATCCGCTGAGCGCCGGTCAGCCAGTCGCCTGGCCTGCCGATCGCGTCGACTGCGTGGTGTTGTGCGGTGTCGATGTCGAGCATCGGTCGGAGTGCCGGCGTCAGCCGGGTCCGTCTCGGGTGACGTCGGCCTCCAGCAGCGCGGCGACCTGATCGGCGCTCCGGCCGGCCTGCTCGAGGATCTCGACGGTGTGCTGCCCGTGGAGTGGGGCGTCGCCGGCGGGCACGGTCCGGTCGCCACCGAAGCGAGCCGGTGGCTTGACCCGCACCATCGAGCCCATCGACGCGTGCTCGACGACCGAGTGGGAGTCGTTGGCCGCGTACTGCGGGTGGGCGAGGACCTCGGGGTAGTCGAGCGGTCGAGCGGCCGGCACGTCGCCCTCGTCGAGGCGGCGCAGGAGGTCGTCGGTGCTGAACTGCCCCATGCTCGTTTTCATCTCGTTGCGGAACTCGTCGAGGTTGGCGACGATCTTCTCCATGCTGTCGAACCGCTCGTCGGCGAAGAGGTCGAGGCGTTCGATGGCGGTGAGGAGTCCCACCTGCTGGGCCGGGGTCGCAGCCGACACCGTCACGCCGCCGTCGCTCGTCTCGGTGAGGTCGTAGAGCATCTCGCTCAGCGGCGGCTGGTGGACCACGTCGTCGTCGAGAAGCGTGTGGTGCATGAAGCCGTCGGGGAAGATGAAGTACAGCGCGGAGTCCATCATCGACAGGTCGATGTGCTGGCCGTCACCCGACCGCTCGCGTGTGAACAGTGCGGTCATCACCGACTGACACGCCGTGTACGCGGTGATCTTGTCGCACATGAGGCTGCGCATGAACTGCGGCCCGTCGTCCTGGCCCTGACCCTGCACGGCGGCGAAGCCGGTCTGCGCCTGGATGATCGGGTCGTAGGCCGGTGCGCCCTTGCTGGGGCCCTCCAATCCGAAGCCGGTGATGCCGACGTAGATCAGGCGAGGGTTGAGCGATCGGAGATGCTCGCTGCCGAGTCCGAGGCCGTCCATGACACCGGGCCGATAGTTGGTGAGGACGATGTCGGTGTCACGGGCGAGGTCCTCGACGATCTGCCGGCCCTCGTCCTTCTTCATGTCGATGCGGATCGACCGCTTGCCGTGGTTGCAGTTGGCGAACAGCGCCGACATGCCGCCCTTGGTCGACCCGAGATATCGCATCGGGTCGCCGAGTTCGAGCGGCTCGACCTTGATGACCTCGGCGCCCTGCTCGGCCAGCATCATCGCGGCGAACGACGCCGTGATCATGGTGGAGAACTCGAGCACCTTGATTCCGTCGAGAGGCTTCATGCGTCGACAGTAGGAAACGGTCGACCGTTGCTCGGAAGCGGACAGGTGGGGCCGGACCTTTCGTGTCCGCCACGTGTCCGCTCGACGGTGTCAGCGGGCGGCGGCGGGCTGGACGCCGGTCATGGCGCTCAGCTCGTCGAACACGTCGTAGTGCGTGACGACGAAGTCGTCGAACCCGTCGGTGGCCATGAGCCCTGCGGCCAGCGCGCTGCCGAGGTATGCGTCAGCCGCCGCACGGTCGGCGAAGAGGTGGAATCCGCCGTATCCCGTGTCGGTCCGGATCCAGGTCTTCGAGAGGAAGCCCGGCTGCTCCCGCAACGCGATCGCGTACTCGCGGAATGGCTTCTCCAGGTCGTCGGGCGAGGCGGCGCAGGTGAAGGTGATCAGGACGCTGTGCATGGTGGATCCTCCGGTCGAGTCGATGTCTACCCCCTCCATCGTTCGAGGACGCCGGAATCCGTCGCGACCGGCTCGATCGGTCGGTCGTCGTCACCCGCTCGCGGCGGCGTAGGCGTCGACGATCGGCTCGAGTTCGGCGGGCGAGGCGCCGTGGAGGATCACGCGGTCGGCTCCGAGATCGAGCTGACCGCGTACTGCGCGGGCGCATTCGTCGGGCGAACCGCTCGCCGCCGGCGCCAGCCACTCGTCGGGGATCAATGTGGCGATGTGCTCGAGTTCCTCGGTCGTGGCGATGACGTCGATGGCCCCGCGGAGGCTCTTCACCAACGGGTCGTCACGGAAGGCGGCGAGCACGGCCGGATCCCATCGATTCGTCTCGACCATCAGGTCCCCGTACCCCTGGAGGTACGTCGCCAGCCGGCCGACGGTCTTCTTGAGCCGGGTCGGCTCGTCGAGGTGGTCGCCGATCGTGGCGTAGCACGACCAGACCCGCACGTCGTCGGGATCGCGCCCGGCTTCCTCCGCGGCACGCTTCACCGTCTCGACACAGCGCACGAGCGTCTCGTCGGTGAAGAACGTGTGCAGGATGATGTCGTCGAACGCCCGACCGCCGAGCGCCAGCGAGTTCGGACCGAACGCGACCAGGCCGAGCGGGATGTCGAGGTCGAACGTCGGGTCGAGGCGCAAGACGGGGTAGGAGCCGATCGGGCCGTCGTGGCCGACGATCGTCTCGCCCTTCCAGAGGCGACGCATCACCCCGGCGAAGTCCTCCATCTGCGCGGTGCTGATGCGTCCGAACCCGAATGCGTCCTGCTGGAGTGTGATCCCGCGGCCGAGGCCGAGCGTGAAGCGGCCACCGGTCAACACGTGCATCGTCGACGCGTACGAGGCGGTCACCATCGGGTGTCGGGTGTTGTGATTGGTCGCTCCGGTGATGATCCGGATCTCGTCGGAGACCGCGCCGGCCGCGCCGCTCAGCGTGGCGGCCTCCTTCACGTTGAACCGCTCGGAGATGAAGCACGCCCCGAGGCCCATCTCCTCGGCGTGGCGGACCTCGTCGACCAGATCGCGGGTCTGCTGCGCACCTCCGGCGAGCGTGTAGAAGCCGAGCTCGGGGAACGACGACGCCATGTCGCCGAGGATCGCGCGTTTACCCTGCCGAGTCGTGATCGCTGGAACGATCCTCCGAGACCCTCACGGAGTCCTCCGATGAACCTCGCGTCCTGGGTCGAACGCAACGGTCGTCGGTTCGCGGACCGACCGGCGATCGCTCATGGCGAGGACGTGCATGCGAATTGGGCCACGTTCGCCGCCCGGACCGCTGCGGTCGCCGGCGGGCTCCGTACTCGGTTCGGCCTCGCCGACGGCGACCGTGTCGCGATCCTCATGACGAATCGCCCCGAGTACCTCGAGGCGCTGTTCGCGATCTGGCACGCCGGGCTGGTGGCGGTGCCGATCAACGCCCGGCTGCACCGCGACGAGATCGCCTACATCGTCGAGGCGAGCCGGTCGACGGTCGTGCTCACCGACGCCGACCACTCCGACGACGTCGAGTCGCTCGTTCCCGAACTCGACACACTCGACGCGGTCGTCGTGGCGCCGGGCCCGGCGTGGGACGACCTGGTCGGCGGCGCGTCGAACGCTCTCGTCGACCGGCGACCCGACGACGCAGCCTGGCTGTTCTACACCAGCGGCACGACCGGCCAGCCCAAGGGGGCCACGCTCACGCACCGCAACCTGTTGATGATGTCGCTGAGCTACTTCGCCGACATCGACCCGATCGACGAGACCGACTCGATCCTGCACGCTGCGCCGATCTCCCACGGGTCGGGCCTCTACGGCCTCCCGCACGTCGCAAGGGGCGCGGTCAGCGTCATCCCGGCGTCGGGCGGCGTCGACGGCGGTGAGATCGCTCGGCTGATCGAACGCTGGACCGGGATGTCGTTCTTCGCTGCGCCGACGATGGTCAAGCGACTGGCCGCCGATCCCGCGATCGGTGCCGCCGACCTCGCCGGGTTGAAGACGATCGTCTACGGCGGTGCTCCGATGTACCTCGCCGACCTCGAGGAGGCGCTCGCGGTCTTCGGTGATCGCCTCGCCCAGATCTACGGTCAGGGCGAGACGCCGATGACGATCACCGCGCTCTCGAAGGCCGAGCACGCCGACCGCGGCCACCCCCGGTGGGGGGAACGCATGCAGAGCGTCGGCACGGCGCGCACCGACGTCGAGGTGCGGGTGGTCGACGACGCCGACGTCGATCTCCCGGTCGGCGAAGTGGGCGAGATCGTCGTACGCGGTGACGTCGTGATGGCCGGGTACCTCGATCGTCCCGACGCCACCGCCGAGGCGTTGCGCAACGGTTGGTTGCACACCGGCGACATGGGCAGCTTCGACGACGACGGCTACCTCACGCTGCGCGACCGGTCGAAGGATCTGATCATCAGCGGCGGGATGAACATCTATCCGCGGGAGGTGGAGGAGACCCTCCTGCGGCACGTCGGTGTCGCGGCGGTGTCGGTGATCGGTCGGCCGGACGACGAGTGGGGCGAGTCGGTCGTCGCGTTCGTCGTGGCCGCCGACCCCGACGCTCCGCCTTCGACCGATGCGCTCGACGCGATCTGCCTCGATCACATCGCTCGGTACAAGCGGCCGAAGGAGTACCGGTTCGTCGACTCGCTCCCGACGAACAACTACGGCAAGGTCGTCAAGCGCGAACTGCGCGAGCGTCTCGCGGCCGAGTGACTCACCCGCGGTCGGGCAGGTCGTAGTCGGCGATCACGTACGGGTGGTCGGGGTCGTAGGTGGTGAGCGGCCGGGGGTCGTCGATGCGCCCGATGGGCCGGACCTCCGATCCCGTCCGGCCGAGCCGGTCGTCGCCCAGCGATGCTCGGGCACCGTCCGCCAGCGCATCCAGCCGCTCGACGACCTCGGGATGCGCGTCGATCACGTCGACCGTCTCCCCGATGTCGGCGTCGAGATCGAACAGTGCCCGGTCCACCTCGCCGCGCTTCGAGAAGTGCAGCTTCCATCGACCCGAGCGCACCGCTTCGAGGTCGTTCATCCGGTAGTAGAAGAACGCCTCGTGCGGCGACGGCTCGTCGTCGAACCAGATCTTCTGGATGTCGCGGCCGTCGATGACCCGATCGGTCGGCACGGTTGCTCCGCACAGCAAGGCCAGGGTCGGGTACAGGTCCATCGCCGTGCAGATGGCGTCGGACGTCCGCCCGGCCGGAATGCGCGCCGGCCACCGAACGATCCCGGGCACGCGCTGGCCGCCCTCCCACGTGGGGCCCTTCGTCCCGCGCAGTGGGTCGTTGCTGCCGCCGAGCGGCTCGGGCGATCCCCAGGGCGGCGGATGGTCGCCCAACGAGCCGTTGTCGCTCGTGAAGATCACGATCGTGTTCTCGGCCCGGTCCGTCGCGTCGAGCTCGTCGAGGATCACCTTCGTCGCCCAGTCGATCGACGCCACGGCGGCTCCGTACCGGCCGTTGGACGACGCTGCGGCGAACTGCGGCTGCACGTAGATCGGGACGTGCACGTAGAGGTGCGCGAGGTAGAGGAAGAACGGCCGGTCCTCGCATCCGCGCATGAAGTCGAGGGCAGCGGACATATAGCGCTCGGTGAGCGACGCCTGGTCGGGTTGCTGCTCCACCACCACACCGTCGACGAGGAGCGGGAGCGGGGGCATCTCCGGCAGGACGTCGGGTCGGCCGACCTGGCGTCCCATGTCGTTGGAGTACGGGAGACCGAGGTAGTGGTCGAACCCGTGATTGGTCGGCAGGAAGTCGGGCTGATCGCCGCAGTGCCACTTGCCGATGGCCTGGGTCGCGTACCCGGCATCGGACAGCAGACGGGCGAGGCTGATCTCGGTCGGTGGCAGTCCCAGCCCCATGCCGGGGAAGAGGACCGGGAGGCCGTCGAACGATCCGAATCCGATGCGCGGCGGGTAGCAGCCCGTGAGGAGTGCACCGCGAGCCGGCGAACACACGGGCGACGCGGTGTAGAACGACGTGAGGCGGAGCCCCTCGGCGGCGAGGCGGTCGAGAGCCGGAGTCCGGTTGCGCGTCGAGCCGTAGCAACCCAGGTCGCCGTAGCCGAGGTCGTCGCAGTTGATCAGGACCACGTTGGGTCGGACGTCGGGTCGGGTGGTCATGTCGCGCTCTCGTCGTGATCCTCGCACTCGGCCGATCGGGCGAGTCTGCGACAACATGGCTCCGACCGACGAAGGGAGTCATCGCCATGCCCGTCCACGAAGTCACCGATCCGTCCGCTGCCGGCATGAGTGTGGCGAGGCTCGAGCGCATCGAGCCCGCCATGCAGCAGTTCGTCGACCGCGGTGTGGTCCGTGGGATCAGCACGCTCGTGGCGCGACGCGGCGAGGTGGTGCACCGCAGTCTCCACGGCCATCGCGATGCCGAGGCCGGCGCTGCGATGACGGACGACACGATCTTCCGCATCTACTCGATGACCAAGCCAGTCGTGTCGACGGCGTTGATGATGCTGTTCGAGGAGGGTCGGTTCCTGCTCGATCAGCCGGTGGCGACGTATCTCCCGGCGTTCGCCGACGTGAAGGTGATGCAGGCCGACGGATCGCTCGCCGACGTGGCTGCGCCCATGACCATCGGCCAGGTGCTGAGCCACACGAGCGGGCTCACCTACGACTTCCTCATCGACAGCCCGGCCGCCGAGCAGTACCGCCAGCACCGGGTGATGAACGACGCCACCCGCACGCTCGAGGAGTGCATCGACGTGTTGGCCACGTTGCCGCTCGCGTTCCAGCCGGGGGAGCGGTGGCACTACTCGGTCGGCATCGACGTCGCCGCCCGACTCGTCGAGGTGCTCTCCGGCCAGTCACTCGGCGACTTCCTGAGCGAGCGGATCTTCGCCCCGCTCGGCATGACCGACACCGCGTTCGGCGTGCCCGACGAGAACCTCGACCGCCTGTCGGCGATGTACGGCCTGCCCGACCTGATCGGCGACGGATTCCACGCCGGCGGCTTGCTCGAGGCGGCGCTCGGGGGGTTCAACGAGCGGATCGACGTGTCCGACACGTACCCCACGTCGACACCCGACGTGTACCAGCGGGGCGGCGTCGGCCTGTTCTCCACGATCGACGACTACTACCGATTCGCCCAGATGCTCGCCAACGGCGGACAGCTCCACGGCACTCGGGTGATCGGTCGCAAGACGCTGGAATTGATGCACGGCAATCGGATCCCGGCCTCGTTCCTGCCCTACGAGATCATGGGGCTGAGCAACCTGGGCTACGGGTTCGGACTGGGCTCGCGCGTGCTCCTTGACGTCGCCGACAGCCAGATGCCCGGCTCGGTCGGTGAGTTCGGCTGGGCGGGAGCGGCGAAGACGTACTTCTGGGTCGATCCCGCCGAGGACGTGGTCGGTCTGTTCATGTCGCAGTACATGACCGGCATGGAGAACCCCGACAAGGTGTTCCGCGCGCTCGCCTACCAGGCGATCGACGACTGATCAGCGCAGCGCCGCCTTCAGGCCCTTCAGCGCCGAGCGGTACTCGAACCACAGCGACGCCTGCATCTGCGGGTACGTGAACGGGATCAACAGCCAGCCGAGGAGTCCGAAGCGGAATGCGCCGACGATGGTGACGCGGGTCGAACGGCCGTCGTCGGTCGGCTCCAGCTCGATCCGTCGGTAGTAGCGCCGGAGCAGGCCGCGCAGGTTGATCGAGCGTGTGGCGAGGCCGAGGTGGCGACCCTCCTCCTTCTCGACGATCTCGGTGGTCGTCTTCCACCACGACTCGTGTTCCTCGAATCGGGCGCCGACCCCGGAGGTCGGTTCGCCGATCGGCAAGAAGCGAGAGACCGGCCGGTACCACTCGAGCCACCGCGACTCGGTGCCCACGACCGCCCAGATCCGTTCGGGTGGAGCGTCGATGGTCCGGTCGACGTCGACCCGCATCCACTTCGTGTCGAGGAGCGAGGCGTCGCTCGGCTTCAGTCGTGCCATCTCGTCCTCCGCTTCGTGGCCGCGCTCAGGTCTCGATCAGGCGGGTGGTGATCGGGGGGAGTTCGCTCTCGGGGAGCAGGTAGCGGGCCAGCAGGATCGTCTCGGCGCGACCGGACGTGTCGAGATGGTTGCCGCCACCCGGGTCGTCGGGGCCGACGAGGATCCGGACGGAACCGTCGGCCTCCCGCTCGGCCTGAGCGTCGTTGATGCAGACGCTCTGGCCGTCGCGGTACTCGGGCGACTCGAGCCACCAGTTGTTGAGATGCACGCTCCAGTAGCGGCACGCCGGAGGGTCGAGCTCGAGCTCGAGTGCTTGGCCGGGCGCGAGTGACACGTAGCAGAGTTGGTAGTGGTTGTGCGGGGTCCCGGCCATCTCCGACACGAGTTCGGCGGCGGCCTCGTTCATCACGTTCGGCCGCCGACGAAGCTCCTCGGACAGACGCACGGTCGCCCCGTTCACGAAGCCGAGACCGAGGCCGATGATGCCGAGGGCCGAGGACATCCGCGCTGCATCGAGGTCGGGTCGTGGTGTGGGCCGGGGTGCGATCTGATCGAGTTCGAAGGTCGCCGTGACGCCGTTCCAGCGGTCGTGGGTGTACTCGCGCACGATGACGAAGGCGGCGTCGTCCCCGAGGTCGAGGCGATTGCCGGGCCGGGGCGGTCCACCGACGTGCAAGGTGAACGTTCCGTCGTCGGCGATGTCGAGTTCGCCGTCGTGCAGGTCGGCGACGACTCGGTCGGTCGCAGCGGCGCGGTAGGCGGTGAACGAGATGTACGGGGACTCACCGCGGGTTCCGGTGATCCGGTACTCGCCGTCGGGCACGACGCTGAACTGGCGGTAGATCGTGTCGGGGCAATCGGCGAAGACCTTCCGGGTGGGCGACTCGGCGTCGAAGAACTCGGCGGGTTGCCCGCTCGGGAACTCGAGGAACTGCTCCTCTCGATACGCCAGCTGGCGGAGCAGGAACCGCAGCCCGTCCGACCGCTCGGCGTCGTTCGGAGCCGAGGCGATCGCCTCGTGCCCGAGCGTCCGGAGGGCATCGACGAAGTCGTCCCACGACGCAGCGAGTTCGGGTGACGCATCGGTGTCCACGGCTCGATGCTCGCGCCGCCGAGCAGCCGACTGCGGATCGGCACATCTCTGCGGAGTACGAAGGACGCATGGTGAAGTACGCCGACGGTCCTCGGACCGACGTCGAGATCGAGATCGACGCTCCCACCTCGGACGTGTGGCCGCTGCTGCTCGACATCGAGTTGCCCGCCCGGTTCTCACCCGAGCTGCGGACCGCCGTCTGGATCGACGACGGCCCCGCCGAAGGGGCGACCTTCCGCGGGTACAACCAGCATCCTCAGGTGGGCGAGTGGGACGTGCTGTGCACGGTCACCGGATTCACGTCGGGGTCTGCCTTCGAGTGGACGGTGGGCGATCCGGCCAACAAGACGGCGCGGTGGCGCTTCGACCTGGCCCCACTCGGCGCCGATCGTTCCGCGCTCCGATTCTCGGCGGAGATGGGTCCGGGACCGTCCGGTCTCACCCCGATGATCGCCCGGATGCCCGATCGCGAGGAGGACATCGTCGCGAACCGTCTGGCCGACTGGAACGCGAACATGCAGCTCACGGTCGACGGGATCGCTGCGCTGGCCGAGGGTCGAGAGCTGGCGTCGTGACCCTCCGCATCGGGATCAGCCCGTCAGGTGCCGATCGGGCGTCGCTCGAGTTCGTCCGCGACGCGGAACGCCTCGGTGTCGACTCCGTATGGGTGCCCGAGGCATGGATGTACGACGCCGTCACACCGCTCGGCTACCTCGCTGCGATCACCGAACGCATCCGGCTGGCGACCGGCATCGTGCAGCTCGGTGCGCGCACGCCGGCGATGCTCGCCATGACCGCGCTCGCGATGCAGGAGATGTCGGACGGTCGCTTCATCCTCGGAGTCGGGACCAGCGGTCCGCAGGTGATGGAGGCGTGGCACGGCGTGCGGTTCGACCGACCGGTCGTCCGGACCCGCGAGACGATCGAGATCGTTCGGGCCATCGCATCGGGCGATCGCCTCGACCACGACGGCGACGTGTACACGATTCCGCTCCCCGACGGTCAGGGCCGGCCGATGCGGTCGCCGGTCGCCGGAGCGGAGATCCCGATCCACATCGCGTCGATGGGCCCGAAGAACCTCCACCTCACGGGCGAGCTCGCCGACGGCTGGATCGGCACGGCCTTCCTGCCCGAGTCGGCGGACGTGTTCCTCGACCCCATCCGTGAGGGCGCCGAGTCGGCGGGGCGCACGCTCGACGACGTCGAGCTCACGGTGGCCGCCGGCCTCGAGTTCACCGACGACATCGAGGAGGCGGGACGTCGTCACGCCGCAGGGTACGCGTTCACGATCGGGGCGATGGGCTCACCGACCACGAACTTCTACAACCAGGCGTTCACCCGACAGGGCTTCGGCGACGACGTCGAGGCGGTGCACGCGCTGTGGCAGGCAGGCGACCGTGAAGCGGCCGGGCGCCGGGTCCCGATCGAGATCGGCCTGCACACGAACCTCGTCGGAGATGATGGAGCCGTCACAGAGCGGCTCCGGCGGTACGCCGCCGCGGGTGTCGACACGCTGCGCGTCGGCGTCGGCGGCGATGGCCACACCGAACGCCTCGACCACCTCGCTCGACTGCTCGACCTGGTGTCAACGGTCAACGCCGAGTCCGCGTCGTCGTCCTGAGCCGCTCGAGAGCCGGTCGGTCGGTCGGTCGGTCGGTCGCAGCTGTGGCTGGTGCCCAGGCCGTGGAGTGGTCAGGATTGGACCGTGTGGCACCCGTTCAAGTTCCGCGGCGAGCTCGCGTACTCGAGTGTCGGTGGCGTGCTGGGCGAGGAGATTGGCTACGTGTCGCCCTCGACGTGGCGGCGTCGGAGGCGGTGGCGGCTCGCTCGCGGCAAGGACCCGGACTTCATGGTCGCCGTCGTCGACGGCTCGCAGCGGTCGGTCGTCGAGGCGTGGTCTGACACTCCAGAGCATCGATTCGCGAGCGTGGTGGTGAGGTTCGAACTCGACGACGACGAGTCGGTCTGGACAGAGACCCGTGTTCAGCCCGGGGGTTTCCGGCTCTTCCGCCTCGGGCCTGGCGAGGTGTCGACGGAGCTGACGTGTCGATCGGGCCCGATGATCGGCTGGTCAGCGAGAGTGGACGGCCGAGAAGTGGATGTCCTGCAGGGCGCACGCGTGCCGATGAGCAGGTTCGACCTGAGACTCGTCGCACTCCGGTCCGTCTGCGAGCACGAGGGCTCCTGAACCGCTGGCGACCAGCCGAACATGAACTGGCGTGGATGATCGGGCGCTGCGGGTTGGGTTGGCCGGAGGGCACGTCGAGGTACCTCGCTGGTGTTCGAGCTGACGGCTGTTCGCGGCGCAGCTGTGCCGGTGTTGTTCGGGTGGTGTCAACCGGTCGGACGGCTGTGGCGTGTATCTGTTCGTGAGGTCGTCGGAGGAGACCGCTGACTGTGGCGCCGCCCCTGGCGGCGTGGTCGGTGGCGCACGGTTCGAGGACTTCTTCCGGGTTGAGTACCCGAAGCTGGTTCGGCTCGGTGTCGCGCTCGCACCCGATGCTGCGACGGACTTGGCTCAGGAGGCGCTGGTCCGGGCGTGTCGACGGTGGGACGAGGTCGCCGAGCTCGACATCCCGGGAGCGTGGGTGCGGCGCGTCATGCTGAACCTGATCGCTGACCATCGCCGCTCGATGCGGCGCCGAGACCGAGCGATCTCGCGTCTCGCCGCGCGCCGGGTTGTGCTCTCGGACGAGGTGGTGGCTGATGTCGATCGCGAGTGGATCGCGGCCGTCGTCGGTTTGCCGCGCCGCCAGGCGGAGTGTGTTGCTCTGCACTACGTCGACGAACTGTCGATCGCCGAGGTCGCCGACGTGCTCGGGGTCTCGAGCGGAACCGTCAAGACCTCGCTGTCGCGAGCCCGAACGACACTTCGCGGAGTACTCGCGGGAGCCGAGAGTGAACAGGAGAATCGCCATGGCTGACCAGGTCGATGTCCGCTGTCGCACCGCGGCCGACTCGATCCGTGAAGAGATCGACCCAGCAGACGCAGAGATCGACGCAGCGCTCGCGTCGGTTCTCGAACAGGTCTCCGTCGGAGAGCCCGAGCAGCGCCGCGTGTCCTCGGCGCGTCGTTGGACCTGTGCGGCGGCAGCCGTGCTGGTCGTCTGCGGCGCGCTCGGGTTGGTCGCACTGGATCGGTCGCATGACGACTCACCAGAACCGTCCCAGCTCGGACCGATCGACACGGCGCCCGCCCCGACGACCGACCCCGCCGTCACCGACACAGCTACCCCAGACAGCCAGCCTGCCGACCCGTCTTCGACCGGGCCCGATTCGACGGCGGCGCCGGAGGCGCTGCCGATGATCGAGCGGCTGGCGATCGGCGACCAGATACTGCTCGGCGCAGCCGACGACCTGACCCGACTCGGGTTCGTGGTCGACGCCGATGTGAGTCGGAGCTTCGACGACGGCCTCGACATCATCTCCGACCTCATCGTCCAGAACCGCCCCATCGACTCGCTCGTGATCCACCTCGGCACCAACGGCACCCTGAACGAGGCCGACGTCGAACGACTCCAGTCGCTCGTCGCCGACCTTCCCAGTCGCGTCTTCCTCGTCACCTCCGCAACCCCATCGGACTGGACCGCAGCCAACAACGAGCGGCTCCGCGAGGTTGCGAACATGAACGATCACGTCGACGTCGTCCCGTGGGCGGCCCTGGCGCCGGCCTGCATCGGCAACTGCACCTACGCAGACGACATCCACCTCGACGCGGACGGCGCCGACCTCTACGCCGACCTCATCAACGCAGTCGTCGCGGACCCCAACACCGTCCGAGCCGACCTCGAACGAGTGCGCCGGAGCCAAGCCGAGTCGCTCCGCCAACTCGACGGATTCGCCGGAACGGCAACCCAACTCCAACTCATGCCCGACGGAACCCGCTTCGAGACCTCGGCCGACTTCACTCTCCTCGCGAGCGGGTCGATCTGGGTCGACACGGGCAACGACACCTGGGGTTCACACGACGCCGATACCGGCATCTCGCGAGCAGCGTTCCGCGACCCCGACGGCACCCTGCGATACCAGGAGATCGGCGGCCAGGACGGCTCACTGCCGCTCAACATCCTCGTCGGCCACGACCCCACCCGACTCGTCGAGACCTCCCCTGGCCCGGGCCACGTCGCGGTCGCGGAATCGACCCTCGACGGTCGACGCTCCTGGACGATCACGCGGCTCGACCGATTCGTGTTCGACGGTGACGAGCAGTTCCAGCTCGAGCGTCGACTCATCGACCTCGACACCGGCCTCGTGATCGCGGTGGAGACGATCATCTCGGATACGTCTGGCGTCGCAGATCGTTCGACGCTTGCCCGCACGACCCCGACCGACCGGCTTCCCGACGCCTTCCCCGGCACCATTCCCGATGGCGCCCCCGTCGATCGGAGCGGTCGCGCGATGACCGATCGCGCAGATGCGTCACTGATCGACGTCGTCGCTGCGTTCGGCAACGCCGTCCCCGCACCCCGCTGGGCCGATGAGGCGACCATCACGATCCAGCGAATCCCATTCGCGTCCGAGACCGCAACCGCGCCCGATCGGGAGAGCCTCACGATCACTTACCTCCGACGAGAAGGCTTCACCGAGACCCGCGTCGCGGTCACGACCACACGACTCACCGATGAACCGTCCGACCTCCTCGACGGGCTCACGATCGTCGACGGTTGGCTCTGCCGAGACGCGATCGACGACGGCATCTGCGACCCCACCGACGACGACCCCGATAGCGCCGTGCTCATCGAGAGCGGCACCTTCGCGGGCAAGCGCGCCGACGTATCCAGCGAAACCGACATCGTCGGCGCCACCGTCGGCATCTTCGACATCATCATCAGCGCACCCGACCTCGGCCCACCCGCCGACGAACTCGCACGCTTCGAAACCGTCAGCGGGTAGCTCCCGACCCGACCATTGACGGCCGATACGGCTCGTCGACACACGCAGAGCTGGACACCGGCGACTGCTCGAGCCCGAGCGCTATCGGCGGCACAGGTCGCCCATCGGCTCTGTGGCGCTGATCGGCGAGCGAACCGGTGGCGCGAAGGGCCGGCCGTGACACAGTCGGGTGGCGTGCGATGTCGAGTGGTCCGACCTCGCCGACGCCATCACAGGACAGGACAGGACAGGACAGCACTATGGTGCGCATCGTGGCGGTCGAACCGACCGAACTCGGGCGTCGTGGAGCATGGCGGGAGCTCGCGTGGGCGGTCGTCCGGGTGCTCTGGGTCGTGTACGTGATCGCCTGGTTCGTCGATGTCGGCTCGTGGGAGCGTTCCATCGAGATCGCACTGTTGATGGCGATCGGGGTGGACTTGGTCCTCGCCACTCGTCGTTCGTCGGGGCGCTGAACGTCATCGTCGCGCCACGACCTGATTCGAGCTGGACGACATGGTGGTCGGCCAGCAGCGCCCGACGTCCGAGCCGCAACACGAGCGCAGATCGGCGATGCGCGTTCCCGTGCGTCGGAGCCGGACCTGGATGTGCCGATCGTGCGTGCCGACGGTGTTGAGTCCCCGTACCCACCCTCACCGCTCGATCGATCAGCACACGGTTGTGCTTCGTGCCTCGTACCCGGTCACGTGTGCGCTGTGCTGGGCCTGCTCGATGCAGTGGGGAGTCGAACCCCGCGCGCTGCCCGACGCACTCCATGAGCGATTGATTGCCCGCAATCGCACGGGTCGTGCTCGCCTCGATCCTGCGGCTACCAACTCAACGTCAATCGAGAAGCTCGACCTCCCAGTTTCTCTGCTGGATCCGGGTGTCCAACTCACGGTGGACCCGTGCCGCATCGTCGGCTCGGCCGCGAAGCTCCGCAACGGAGACCGCAGAGAGCTGTCGGAGTTCGGACCGGAGCTGACGGGGCATGCCGGCTGACTTGCCCGCAGCGGCGTCGGCGACCGAGTTGAGCAGCGAGTGCCGCAAGTGGAGCACGTCCCGCCGGGCCAGCGCATCGGTCACGGTGCCGTCATCGAACGGCGTCGCCGCGTTGGTTCGGTTGATCCTGCGGATCAGATCCTCGAGATCGGTCAGTACCTGCTCGGCCTCGGCGACGAGGGCGTTGGCGTCCTCGGCCGGCTCCTCTCCTTCCTGATAGCGGGCGCTCGCCTGTGCCCGCGCACGCAGCTGCTCGAACCGTCGCTGGGCGTCGGCTCGGAGAGCGAGCGCCTCCGCGACTCTCATGACGTCTCCTCGATCGGCATCGGTCCATTGTCGCGAACCGCGACTCCGGCCGGTGGGCCGTTTCTGACTGCGTCGAAGCCGGTGAACAGCATCCACACGCCGTACAGGCCCGGGATGATGGCGAGTTCGCTGTTGCCGAGCACCGACGTGGCGATCGTGATGGCGAGAGTCGAGTTCTGGCCGGCGGACGCTCAGTGCGCCGGATCCCGCGGCAGGCGGAGCAGCACGGCGAACGCGCCGAACGTCAACACCGCTGCCGCCACGATGACCGTCGGATACCCGCGTGCATCGATGACGGCTCCGGCGACGGGCGGACCGATGAGTCCGCCGACACCGGCCGACGTGTAGAGGAATCCGAGGATTCCGCCGAGCCCGACGGGTCCGAAGAGCTGAGCGGCGACCGCGGGGGAGAGGGCGATGAAGCCGCCGTACGCCACGCCGAGCACGACGGCGAAGAGAACGAGCATCGCGTACCGATCGTCTGCCGCCCACCACACGAGGAAGCTCACGCCCATCGTCGCGAAGCACCCCTGGTAGATCCGGGTGAGTCCGAGGCGGGGAGCGAACGTCCCGAGCGCAAGTCGGCCGACGATGCTCGAGCCGCCGATCAACCCGACCAGGAGAGCGGCCGGGCCCGAGTCGATCCCCGACTCCTCGGCGTACTCGACGAGGAAGACGAACGGCACGAACAGACTCAGCGACATCAACAGCGCCGATCCGAAGTGCGTCCGGAACGCGGGGTGGGGGGGGGTCGTCGACTGGGGGGTGATCTCGTGGTCGCCGGCGTCGATGGGCGCTCGAGGGGCGTCGTCTGCGCAGACGAGGAGGATCGCCGTCGCCCCGACCGCCAGGATCCGATACGCGGTCCGCCAGCCGTGCTGGTCGATGAGCCAGCTCGAGACGGGAGCCATGACGAGCGTTCCGAGCCCGATCCCGGCCACGGCCACGCCGAGCGCGAGGGTCCGATGCCGCTCGAACCATCCACCGACGAGCGCCACCATCGGCACGTACCCGCAGGCCACGGCGATACCGACGCCGAGTGCGTAGGTGGCCAGGCCGACCCACAGCGAGTCGGCGAGGGACGTCGCCCACAGCCCGATGAGCATCGCGACGGCTCCGGTGAGGAGCACCGGTCGGGGGCCCACGCGGTCGGACCATCGTCCGGTCGCCAGGCCCAGCACGAAGTACAGGAACGTCGTGAGTGAGAAGAGGAGTGCCGTCTCGCCGCGACCCGAGTCGAACTCCTCGGACATCGAGTCGAAGAAGGCTCCGAAGCTGTAGGCGACACCGAAGACGGCGAACGTCGATCCGAAGGCTGCGGCGGCGACCGCCCACGATCGTCCGGAGTCGACGCGATCGTCACCCACGACGACGACCGTACGGCTCCGCGTCGATCCTCAGCGAACCTCCAGACCATCTCCAAGCTTCGGTCGACGGCGTCGACGCACGATCACGTCATGAACGAGACCGCTGTCCTCCGCCGCCCCGAACCCGATGTCGCGCCCGAAGGTGCATCCGATTCCGCATTCGATTCATGGTCCGTCGGCTCGATCACCATCGCCCCGCATCACAACGGTCCGATCGGCTCCGGGCACGGCGGGGTGTTCGCCGGACGTCTCGCCGACCTCGTGGGCGGTGGTCCGGTCGCCGTTCGCCTCCGTCGACCCGTCCCGCTCGCGACCGAACTCGTCGTCGACGCCGCACCGGACGGCAGCCACGAGGTCCGTCGCGCCGGCGACGACACCTCTGAGGTGATCGCCACGGCCCGACGGGTCGATCCACTCCCCGATCCCGCGCTGGGCGTCGGGATGCTCGGCGATCTCCGATGGGTGCCGGGCGTTCCTCTCACGCGCCTCGAGACCGATCATCCGTGCCCGACCTGCTTCGCCTGCGGCACCGAACGTCAGGACGGACTCCGTCTCCGTCCCCACATGCTCGGTGGCGTCTGCGTCGCGTCGTGGACGCCCGAGTTCGCCGGCGTTGCGGCCGGCGACGTCGTGCCCGACTGGCTGGTCTGGGCGGCGCTCGACTGCGGGTCCGCCGGGCCTGCGCTCGACCTCGTCGGCGCCGACGAGGCGATCCTCACGGGGGAGCTGATCGCCGACGTCCGGTGGCCGGCTCGCGCCTCGGCCGACCTGCTGCTCACGTCGCGGGTGATCGATCGGGACGGCCGTCGGACCGTCACCGAGGTGGCGCTCCTCGCCCACGACGAGGTGCTCGCCGTCGCCCGCGCCACCTGGATCACGGTGGACCGGACGGTGCTCGAAGGGTTGGCCCAGCCGAGCTGTTGACCGATTCGCGCGACCCGCTGTGGAAACATCGCGGGCGATGCCGATCCGAGGCGCCAGCGCGTGCTGAAGTCACTCGGTGCCACGATCGCGCAGGTCACCGACAAGATCACCGGTCGAGACCTCGCGATCGGTGAGC
>JBCCTP010000007.1:0-25756 GCA_039198505.1 Actinomycetota bacterium
AGCGCGAGGACCGACACGAGTTCGCCGTCGTCGGCCGAACGCCGGAGCTCGGCGACGAGGTCGTCGAGCGCCCGGCGATTGGCGAGTCCGGTCAGCGGGTCGGTGGACGCCTCGGTCTGCAGGCGGTTGATCGGCCGGGTGACCCACACGAGCAGGAAGGCGCCGAGAAGCACGACGGTTCCTCCGCCGAGGGTCATCCACCACAGCGAGCGCCGCTGATCGTCGACGACGTCGGTGAACTCGGACTCGGGGGCGCGCACCACGACCGACCACTCGACGCCGCGGTCGCTCGGGAGCATCTGGTGCATGACGAGCTCGCGGCGACCGTCGACCGTGGTGGTCTGCACGGTCTCACCGTCGACCGCCGGCGGAACGCCGACTTCGTCGAGTGTGAGCAGGCGGAGCTCGCCGTTCTCGTCGGTCGCGCTCTGGTCGCCGAAGCTGGTGGGCGCGGCGACGACGCGATCGCCCGACACCACGAACGCCTCGCCGGATGCGGCGATGCCGAGGTTCTCGAGCAGCGTGGCGAGACCGTCGAGTTCGACGTCGATCCCGACGACCGCCGTGACCAGGCCCGAGGCGTCGCGGACCGCATGACTCGCAGTGACGCCGGGCTTCCCCGTGGTGAAGAACACGTAGGGGTCGGTCCACGCAACCGACTCGACGTCCATGGCCGTGCGGTACCACGGTCGCTCGCGGGGGTCGTACGTGTCGTCGAGCAGCTCCTCGGTGGCGAGCAGCTCGAACGCCGCATCGAGACGTTGCGACTCGACGGTCCGCACGCCCTCGTCGATCGTGATCCGTTTCGAGCTGAACCCTTCGCCGTCTCGGTTGACGAAGACGAACTCACCGGACGGCAGCCCGATGAACGCTCCGGCTGCCTGCGGCATCACCGCCAACTGGCTGTGGAGGTACCGCTCGACGACCGGGTCGTCGGGTTGCAGGAGGTCCGACTCGAACAGCCGGGCGCTGACACCGACCGAGAACTCGGCCGGCTCGAGGTAGCGCAAGATGCTGCCCACCCGAGCGTCGGTCTCGCGGACGATCGCCGCGCGGGCCACGGCCAGCGAGTCGTCGCGGGCCGAGAGGCTCGACACCGTCGTCGCCACCAGCTGCAGCACGATGAGCAGCGCCAGCGACGCGAGCAGGTACACGGTGCGCGGCGAACGGAGTCGGCGGTCGAGGCGGAGTCGTCGGAGCATGGTGGCGGTGTGCGATCGGGGAACCGGCGACGTCGGCGAGGGACGTGGACGAATCACCTTCCACGCACTTCCACGATCTCCCGCCGGGCCGCAGACCACATTCTGGCCGATCGGGAGTGGGTAGCGTCACACGGATGACCCGCCTCGCGGACCACCCCGATTCGACGATCGCCCGTCTCGAAGCCGCCGCCGACTCGGGGACCGGCGTCCGGTTCGTCGGCAACTCGGTGATGCCCGACGGCGAGCCCGTGTACGTCGGCTGGAACCAGATCCACGACGAGGCTCGAGCGGTCGCGGCGGCGCTGCAGGCGAAGGGTCTGCTCCCGGGCGACCACGTCGCGGTGTTGGGTCCGACGAGCCGTGAGCTGATGACGATCGTCCGCGGCTGCTGGATGGCCGGGGTCGCATCGATGGTGCTCCCGCTCCCGATGCGGATGGGGTCGCTCGAGGCCTTCATCGAGTCGACCCGTGCTCGCATCCGTCACGGCGACGCGAAGCTCGTCCTGATCGACGATCTGCTGGCCGACTTCTACGAGGCGGCCGAGGGCGACCCGCCCATCGAGTCGATGCGCAGCGTGATGCCCGGCTCGCCGAACGTTCCGTCGGGTGACGCGCTCGAGGTGCCCGGGCACGACCCCGAGCGGCTGATCATCCTGCAGTACTCGTCGGGATCGACCGGCGAGCCGAAGGGCGTCATGATCCCCGATCGGGTCCTCAGTGCGAACATCGACGCCGCCTGCGAGGCCGCGGTGCTGGGCACCGGCGAGGTCATGGTGTCGTGGCTGCCGCTGTACCACGACATGGGTCTCGTCGGGTTCCTCACCCTCCCGATGACGAAGGGCGTCGACCTCGTGCAGGCGGCGCCGCAGGACTTCCTCGGCCACCCCGGCAACTGGATGCGATGGATCTCCGATCACGGCGGCACCGCCACCGCCGGACCCAACTTCTCGTGGGTGCTCGCGACCCGCGCCCTCAAGCGGATGGATGACATCGACCTGTCGTCGCTCACGCTCGCGCTGTCGGGCGCCGAGCCGGTCGATCCGAAGGCGGTCGACGCGTTCGTGGCGGCGGCCGAGCCGTACGGCTTCCGGGCGGGTGGCATCTTCCCTGCGTTCGGCATGGCCGAGGTCGCCATCGCAGGGTCGTTCCCTCCGCGGGGGAGAGGTCTGGTCACCGACATCGTCGACCGCCAGGTGCTCGAGACGCAGCGGGTCGCGAAGCCGATCGAGATCGACGGTCCCGACGACCTGACGGTGCGCGCCCGGGCACTTCCTCTGCTCGGCAACGCGGTGCCCGGCCTCGAGATGAAGGTCGTCGACCCCGACACGCACGACCAACTCCCCGAACGCCACGTCGGCGAGCTGCTCCTGCGGGGCACGTCGGTCACGCCGGGCTACTACAAGCGTCCCGACGCCACCGCCGCCCTCTTCGACGGCGACTGGTTGTGCACCGGCGACCTCGCCTACCTCCTCGACGGCGAGCTCGTGCTGTGCGGGCGCATCAAGGACGTCATCATCGTCGGCGGCCGAAACGTGTTCCCCGAGGACATCGAGCGAACCGTCGGTCGTCTCGACGGCGTCCGCGCCGGCAACGTGATCGCGTTCGGCATGGAGGGCTACAAGGGCAAGGAGTCGGTCGTGGTGGTCGCCGAGGTGCGGCCGAACGACGAGTCGGGCGGCCTCGACGACGTCCGCGGTGCCATTCACGAGCGGACCCTCGAGGTGTGTGGCCTGCCGCCGCGCGACGTGATGCTCGTCGAGCCCGGCACCCTGCCGAAGACGTCGAGCGGAAAGCTCCAGCGATCCAAGTGCCGCGAGGAGTACCTCGAGGAGACGCTCGCGCTTCTCTGATGATTCGTCGTTCTAGGCTCGCCGGATGAGCGACGGATGGCAGCGCCGCCAGGCGCAGACCCGCCAGGCCGTCCTCGACGCCGTCGGTGCGCTGATCGCCGCCGAGGGGGTCGAGGCGTTGTCGGTGCGCCGGCTCGCCGAGCGCGCCGGTGTCGCCGTCGCCACCCTGTACAACCAGTTCGGCGACCGGCAGGGCATCCTGGTGTCCTTCGTCGAGAACGGGCTCGACCAGCTCGAGGGTGAACTCGACGCGGCGCCGCCGCAGGATCCGATCGACGTCACCCGGGCGCTGTTCGCCGCCTTCGACGATCGGTTCTCCTCCGAGCCCGACGTGTGGAGGCCGATCTTCGCCACGCTCGGGTCGGGTCCGGGCGTCCACGGCATGGGAGAGATCGGCGATCGAGTGGTCGCCACCATCACAGCCGACCTCGAGAAGGCGGCAGCCGACGGCCGTCTCATCCACGGCTGCGACACCGCGCTGGTCGCTCGCCACGTGTTCCACACGCGCATGAGCCGCCTCGAGCGGTGGGCCAACGGCGTTCTCGACTGGGAGACCTATCTGGTGTCGTCCCAGCTCGGCCTCGAGCTGATCCTCGCGGCGATCCTCGTCGAGCCCCATCGCTCCGACGCCCTCGATCGGTCCGGCGCACTGGGTGAATCCGGGCGTTGAGCGGTCCGGACAGCGACGCTGGGTGACCGACCATCACTCGAACGGGTGATCCGTGGCGGGTGTTTGAGTCGCCTCTCGCTTCTCGTTATGGTCGATGGAGCGTCGTGAGCAGTGTCGCTCGCGGCCTTCACGACGACACCACAAGGGGAGAGACATGGATTTCAAGCGACTCGACGCGGCGCGCCGCGCGGTCGGCCCGATCGAGACCGACCTCATCGAGGCGTACGCGAGCGGGAAGATCAACCGACGCAACTTCTTGCGCCGAGGCACCATCGTGGGCCTCTCGATGCCGTTCATGGGCGCCGTCATCGCCGCGTGTGGCAGCGATGACGACGAATCGTCCGACACGGCCGCCGCTGACGACAGCGGCGACGCCTCCGCCTCCGATTCCGCCAGTGCCTCCGCCAGCGAGCCAGCAGGAGAGCCGACCGCCGGTGGTGAGCTCACCGCGGGGATTCAAGCCGGCGACGCCAACTCCGGACTCGATCCGGTCAACATGCTCGACCTCGGCACCTACGCCGTGGTCTCGTCCAGCTTCGAGTACCTCGTCGGGCTCGGCGACGACGGCAACATCGCCGCGACCGGACTCGCACTCGACTGGACGCCCAACGACGACGCCAGCCAGTGGACGTTCAACCTGCGGGAAGGCGTGCAATGGATGGGCGGCGAGGGACTCTTCACCGCCGCCGACGCCGCTGCGACGATCGAGCGCATGGTCACCGCCGGCGCCGGTCTGGCCGGGGTCGTCGACGCCGGTGGAGCGGTCGCTGTCGACGACACGACGCTCCAGATCGACCTCGTGTCGCCCAACGGCAACCTGCCGGTGCTGCTGTCGCTGTTCAACCCGCAGGCGCTGATCACCCCGGCCGACTACTCGAGTGGCACCGTCCTGAACGATCGCCCGACGGGCACCGGTGCGTGGATGCTCGAGGACTTCGATCCGTCGTCGTTCCGTTCGACCTTCGTTCCGAACCCCGACTGGTGGGGTGGGTCGGTCAACCTCGATCGCATCACCCTGCAGGGCTTCGAGACGGCGGGCACCAAGGTCGCCGCCATGGCCGCCGGAGAGATCGACGTGCTGCAGGACTTCACGGTCAACGACGGCGCGAACCTGCTCGACGACGAGAACTTCGTCGTCATCCGCCCGCCCGCCTCGAACCACCGCCAGCTGTGGTTCAACACCCAGCTCCCCGAAGGCGGGCCGTTCACCGACCCGCGTGTCCGTCAGGCCGTCTGCTTCGCGATCAACCGCGAGCAGATCGTGTCGACGGTGTACGAGGGCGAGGCCGTGATCGGAAACGATCACCCGGTGTACGAGACCCTGCCGTTCTTCGACTCCACGCAGGAGCAGCGTCCGTACGACCCCGAGATGGCGCGCCAGCTCCTCTCCGACGCCGGCTACGCCGACGGGATCGAGGACGTCCTCCAGGTCGGCGAGATCGGTGAGGTCCCGCAGATCGCACGCATCGTGGCTGCCAACCTCGCCGAGGTCGGCATCAACCTCGAGGTCGGCGTCACCCCGAACTCCGACTTCTACGGCGAGTACTGGTGCGTCAGCGGGACCCAGCCCGACACGGTCGCCCCCGGGATCCCGTGTGGCGCCACGGCGCCGATCGGCATCGTCGACTACGGCCACCGGCCCACGCCCGACATCTTCTTCGGTCGTGCTCTGGCGACGGACGGTGACTGGAACTCGTCGAACTACGCGTCGAGTGAGTTCGACGAGCTGTTCCGGGCGTACCAGTCGGCGGTCGACGTCGACGGCCAGCTCGAAGCGGTGAGTGGCATCCAGCGTCTGCTCCACGAGGACGCGCCGGCCTGTTACCACTCCTTCTTCAACTACCTGTCGGGTCACAGCACCAACGTCTCGGGAATGCAGACGACCGCACTCGGTCATCTGCTGCTCCAGAACGCGTCGATCTCCTGATCCGATCCGGGCTGCTGGCGCGGCCCGATCCATCCGACGACACCGGGGAGCCACGGGACATCACCGTGGCTCCCCGGCGGACTCGCCGACGACCGACACAGCGGGGGCAGTGACACGTGGTCCGATTCATCATCCGGCGTCTTCTCCTGGCGCTCATCACCCTGGCGATCATCCTCGTGGTCGTCACGCTCATCCCGAACATCGCACCCGGTGACCCGGCGCGGAAGATCGCCGGCGGCACCGCGTCGCCGGAGCGTCTCGCCGAGGTGACCGAGTCGCTCGGACTCGACGCATCGGTCCCCGAGCAGCTGTTCGATCTCGCCCGCTCGGTCTTCACGCTCGACTTCGGCGAGTCGTTCTCCGTCGCCCGCGGTGAGCCCGTGATGAGCCTCGTGTGGACCGCGCTCTGGAACTCGTTCAAGCTCGTCCTGTTCTCCCTGATCGTCATGGTGCCGCTGTCGATCCTCGGCGGTCTCGTCACGGCGTACAAGAAGGACACCTGGATCGACCGGAGCATCATCAACACCGGCCTGGCGTTCTCCGCGATCCCCGACTTCGTCGCGGGGGTCTTCCTGCTCGCGTTCCTCGGCGTGCAGTTCGAATTCTTCAAGGTGCAGGGCGCCGCGCCGCCAGGGTCGGGAATCCTGACCCAGCTGCAACACCTGTTGCTCCCGGTGATCGCGGTGACGATGGTCTACTTCGGGTACATCGCACGCGTCACCCGCGCCGGAACCATCACGTCGCTCGACTCCGACTACACCCGCACCGCCTTCATGCGCGGGCTCTCCACGAGCGGCGTGTTTCGCAACCACGTCGCCCGGAACGCTCTGCAGCCGACCGTCGCCGTGCTCGGCACGCAGCTCGGCTACCTGTTCGGCGGCATGGTCGCGCTCGAGGTGGTCTTCGAGTACCGAGGGATCGGCAACCTCGTGATCGACGCGGTCGAGGGATCCGATTATCCCGTCCTGAGAGCGGGTGTCCTCGTCGTCGCGATCATCTACATGCTCGCCACGCTCACGGCCGATCTGGTCGTGGCCTGGATGAATCCGCGAGCTCGTCTCGCACTGGGGGACGGCTGATGACCGCCATCGACGAACCATCCGGGACCGACTCCGGCGGGGCCGATCCGGTCGCAGCGTCCGAGTCCAGCGAGCCCACCGGTTCCGACGCCGCCACCGGACCGCAGGCGGCCACACGCAAACAGGTCCGCAAGGAACAGCGGCGCGTCCTCTTCCGCAGCCCGGGGTTCATCATCGGTGTCGTGATCACCGGCTTCTGGGTCGTCGCCGCGATCGCCCCGGGCCTCCTCAGCTCGCTGGGTGAGACCGACTTCTCCGATGCGGGGGCGCGTGTGAGCCCCGGTGGCGACGCATGGTTCGGGACCGACAGCGTCGGCAACGACGTCTACGCCCGCGTCATCTACGGCGCGGGGCCGATCCTCACCGTCGCGCCGCTCGCCACGGCGATCGCCATCGTCGTCGGCACGCTGCTCGGCCTCATCATGGGCTACTACCGCGGATGGGTCGACGAGATCATCTCCCGCGTCATCGAGGCGATCCTCTCGATCCCGGTCATCCTCATGGCGATCCTCGTGATCTTCACGTTCGGTGACACCACACCGGTCATCATCGGCACGATCGCCGTGTTGTTCGTGCCGGCGATCACCCGAACGATCCGGTCCGCCGCCATCACCGAGTCGGAACTCGACTACGTGACCTCCGCGAAGATGCGCGGCGAGTCGGGCTTCTTCATCGTGACCCGCGAGATCCTCCCGAACGTCACCGGTCTCGTCGTGGTCGAGGTGACCGTCCGCCTGGGCTACGCCGTCTTCACATACGCCACGTTGGCCTTCCTCGGCCTGGTGGCGACCGACGTCGCAGCTGCCAACTGGGGGATCGACGTCGCAGGGAACTACACCCAGATCGTCCGCGACGTGTGGTGGCCGTCGATCTTCCCGGCGTTGGCCATCGCCTCACTGGTGATCGGCGTGAATCTCATCGCCGACTCCATCGACAAGGCGCTGAAGTCCTGAGGAGACGAACATGAGCATCGACGAGAGCATCGAGTCCGACGTCGCGTCCGACCCGTCCACCGCGGCGCTGGCCATCGAGGACCTGCGGCTGTCCTACATCGTTCGTGGCACTCCTCGAGCGGTGCTGCGCGGCGTGTCGTTCGAGGTCCGCCCGGGCGAGGCGTACGGCCTCGTCGGCGAGTCCGGCTGCGGAAAGTCGACCACGGCGTATGCGGCGCTGCGGTACCTGCCCGGCAACGGCCGCATCGACGGCGGACGGGTCACCTCCAACGGGAAGGAGCTGACCGCCATGTCGGCGCGTGAGCTCCGCGACTTCCGCGCCAACGACGCGTCGATGGTGTTCCAGGACCCGGTTCAGGCCGTCAACCCGGTCCTGAAGATCGGCCGCCAGGTCGCCGAGTCGTTCGAGGTCATGGGCCAGTCCAGGGCCGAGGCGCGGGCCTCGGCTCTCGAGGCCCTGAAGCGGGTTCGCATCGCGTCCCCCGAGAGTGTGATGGAGCGGTACCCGCACCAGCTGTCCGGCGGCATGCTCCAGCGCGTCGTCATCGCCATGGCCCTGGCGTGCGAGCCGACGCTGCTCGTGCTCGACGAGCCGACGACGGGTCTCGACGCCACGGTCGAGGCCGAGGTTCTCGACCTCGTGCGCGATCTGCGGTCCGAGCTCAACTCGGCGATCCTCCTCATCGCCCACAACCTCGGCGTGATCCGCAGCATGTGCGATCGGGTCGGCGTGATGTATGCCGGCCGCGTCGTCGAGGAGGGCGCCGTCGACAAGGTGTTCGACGATCCCAGCCATCCGTACACCAAGGGACTCCTCAACTCGATCCCGCGCCACGGAGTCACGAAGGACGACCGCGAGCTCTTCGCGATTCCAGGGAACCTGCCCCAGATCGGCGACCCGCTCCCGACCTGCGTCTACGTCGATCGCTGTCCCATCGCGTCCGACGTGTGCCGTCACGAGGTTCCGCCCGTCGTGCAGCGCAGCGATGGTCACTGGTCGCGTTGCCATCACCCGGATCGGATCTCCGACGTTCCCGAGCCCAACGAGATCTCACAGACCGTCGAGGTCGGAACCGAAGAGGTCATCGGTGTCCACGGCGTGTCGAAGACGTTCCGTCAGCGTGGGCATGAGGTGCCGGCTCTGGTGAGTGTCGATCTCGGGTTCGCCGAGGGGGAGACCCTCGGCCTGGTGGGCGAGTCCGGTTCGGGCAAGTCGACGCTCGCCAAGACCATGCTCGGCGTTCACGAGCCCGACGACGGCGGTGCGATCACCCTCCGCGGGCGCGAGATGAAGACCAAGGCGACCGACCGGATCGAGGAGTCGATCCGGTCGATCCAGATGGTGTTCCAGAATCCGGACTCGGCGCTCAACCGGGCGTGGACCGTCCGACGGATCCTGACTCGCTCGATCACCCGGCTCACCGGCCTCAAGGGCGACGAGGCCGACCGTCGGGCCGTCGAGGTCGCCACGGCGATGCGTCTGTCGGAGCGCCACCTCGACATGCGACCGCGTCAGCTGTCGGGTGGTCTGAAGCAACGCGTCGCCATCGCCCGTGCGTTCGCCGGCGACCCGAACGTCGTCGTGTGCGACGAGCCGACCTCGGCGCTCGACGTGTCGGTGCAGGCGGCGATCCTGAACTTGCTCGCGAACCTCCAGCGCGACGATCGCACGAGCTACCTGTTCATCAGTCACGACATCGGCGTGGTTCGGTACCTCGCCGACCGCATCGCCGTGATGTACGTCGGCCGGATCATGGAGCTCGGGTCCACCGAGAAGATCTTCGAGGGGCCGAACCACCCGTACACCGAGGCGCTCCTGTCCGCAGTGCCGTCCGTCGACGGGGAGGCCGAGAGCCGGATTCCCCTGACCGGGGAGATCCCGTCACCGGCCAATCCGCCGTCGGGGTGCGTGTTCCACACGCGCTGTCACCGCTTCGTCGAGGGTCTCTGCGACGTCACCGAGCCCGACATGGTCGAGCTGTCGCCCGGCCACTCGATCAAGTGCCACCTCTCGGTCGAGCAGCTCTCGGTCCCCGTCGAGATCGCCCCCACGGCTCAACTCGCCTGACCCCACTGTTCCGTCGACCCCGGGACTCGACGGAACACTCGGATGCGGACTGCCCGACCTGCGTGACGCGCATCGTTCCGTCGACCCCGGGACTCGACGGAACAATCACGTGTCGATCGCAGATCGTGCTTCCGCTCCGGGCATGTCGCGACGCACGGAGGGGGTGTGACAGGACCACGCGATCTCGAGACCTCCGACCGATTCCACGTCATCGCCCGCGGCGCTGATCGACAAGACATCTTCACGACCGACGCAGGCCGCCATGGCTTCGAGTCGCTGATGGGCGACGCCGCCGACCGGACCGGGGTCGTGATCGAGGCGTACGCGCTGATGACGAACCACCTGCACCTCGTCGTCCAAACGCCGGGTGAGTCGCTCCCAGACTTCGCTCAGCTCCTCCTGGCGACCCATGCGATCCGGTACAACCGACACACCGACCGGACCGGACCGCTCTTCGACGGGAGATACCACTCCGTGCCGATCGACGGGGATCGACACTTCGTCGCAACGTGTCGGTACGTGCATCGGAATCCGGTCGTGATCACCGGGCTCGACGCATTGCCGGCGTACCGATGGTCGAGCCTGGGGGTCTTGCTGGGCCGACGAGCGGCGCCGTGCTGGCTCGACCTCCAGCGCCTCGCCGAGATCGTCGATCCGATCGATCATCTGGCGTCGGTACGTTCGTCGGCGGTGGACGACCTCGGGTTCCGCGGGCTCGAGCCGATCCTGCGGCCGCGCCTCGACGAGATCGTTCTCGCCGCCGAGACCGCCGTGGCCGCCGTGGAGGCCCAGGCCGTCGTCGTTCCGGGAGGGCGTTTCGACCCGGGTCGGTCGGTGGCGATGATGCTCGCGGTCGAACTCCGAGCTGCGACCACGAGTGAGATCGCGACCGTCTTCGGCGTGAGTCCCCACGCGGTCCGACTGGCGGCGCGTCGCGGACGCGCCCGGGCGGCGACCGACTCCCGTTTCGCCCGACTTCACGCCGACGTGCTCGAGGACCTCGTGCGGACGACACCGATTCGCCGACACGGATGACGGGCGGGTCGTGTTGTTCCGTTGAGTCCCGGGGTCGACGGAACGGTTCGGTCGGGTCGTGTTGTTCCGTTGAGTCCCGGGGTCGACGGAACGATCAGGTGAGGTGCCAGTCGACGCCGTCGGGGGTGTCGCGGACCTCCACGCCGGCGGCGACGAGGTTGTCGCGGATCGCGTCGGCCACCGCGTACGCCTTCTCGTCGCGGGCGGTCCGCCGAGCGGTGAGCGCTGCCTCCACGACCGGACCGACGACGTCGCGTGGATCACGCACGCCGTCGGTCGCCGCGTCGCCCAACCGCACGATCATCGAGCGGAGCGCACGACGGGCGCGGTCGTTCTCGTCGGACTGCGTGGTGTCGGCCGACCACTCGACGATCGCCGACTCGAGGTCCAGCACGGCGGCGACCGCCCTTGCAGCGTCCCGCTCGGCCAGAGCGGCGTCGAACCGTTGCTCCAACGCCGCGGCCGTTCCCGCGAGTGACACCTCGTCGTCGCCCGTGTCGGCGCCGGCGCCGGCGTCGTCGGACGCCTCGGAGGGCGAGGCGGTCGAGTCGGTGAGCTCGTCGACGATGGAGGACGCCGAGGTGACCTGGTCGCCCGAGGCTCGACCGCCCGAGCGGATGAGGTCGATCGACACGGTCGACCCGGCCTCGATCAACACATTGACGGTCTCGCCTCGCTCACGGCGGCGGAGCGTGACGGCGCCCTTCCCGACCACCTCGGCGGTGTCGGCGTCGAGGTCGAGGATGACGCCCGTGTGCTCGTCGACACCGAACACGAAGGCGCCCTCGGGCAGCTCGGGCTCGAGCCGTGCCAGCCGGGTCTCACCGAGGTAGCAGAACCGTGTGTCGTGGTGACCACCTTCGGCGTTGTCGTAGTGAGGGATGACCGCGGCGTGGATCCCGATCGCTGACAGGAGGTCGAGGCCCGGTTCCCAGAAGGGGTCCATGCCCGCCTTGTAGATCTCGTAGACGGGGATCGTCGAGACGCCCAGCGTGAGCGCGGCGGCCGACGAGAAGACGAGAGCGCCACCGGACTGGAGCTTCTCGGTCAGGAGGTCTCGCAGCGGGGTGTCCTTCCACTGGCGGAGGGCGAACGTCGGGCTCCCGGGTCCGGCGAACACCCAGTCGGCGGAGCGGATGCGGTTCAACGCGGACTCCAGCGCCGCCGTGTCACCGGTGTCGGTCCGCGCGAGATGCGCCACCTCGACGTCCTGGCTCACCGAGTCGGAGAAGTACTTCACGGTCGTCGACGCGAGGGTCGGCGCGTTCTCCTGGAACCCGAAGGGTGTGTCGAGCATGACCGCCTCGACGTCGTCGCCGAGGCGCTCGAACACGCTGCGGTGCGGAGCCTTCATGGTGGGGGCGGTCTCACCCGACCCCATGATGACGAGGAGTCGTGGTCGGCTCATGTGATGTTCTCCCGTTCGGATTCGTACGACGATGCGGACTCCGAGAACACCGTCTCGTCGATGATGCCCGGATCGGACCAGTAGGTCGGGTCGCTCGCCACTCGGAGCAGCAGGTCGGCCATCTCCTGCGGGTGTTGGGCGTGCACGTCGTGGTGTGCCGGAGTGAACCAGTGTCCGCGACCGATCGGCAGTGTGTCGACCGCCTCACGAATTGCCACGTGTTTGGTCTCGTTCCACGTCCCACCGCCGCTCTCGGCGCCCACCATGAGCGTCGGACACGCCGCATGTGCATAGCGCTGGGTCGGGCGGTGCTCCCACAGGCCGCGCAGGACCACCAGGTGCCGCTCGGCCGTGAGCCACGGAGCGATCGTTCCGTCGCGGCGCACCTCGAAGTTGGCCAGGGTTCCGGCGCGACCCTCCTCGGGCCAGTCGCGCGCGGACGAGGCCAGCCAGCGGGTCATGGTCGAGAGTGGTGTCCCGGCGAGCTGAGGTGGCGCCAACGCTGTGCGGCAGGCCTCCCACTCGTCGAAGGTCGACTGCAGGTCGATGAAGCCCCCGTCGACACACACGGCAGCCGCCAGTCGGTCGCCGTGGCGTGCGGCGACCTCGAGGACGACGTTGCCGCCCCACGACTGCCCGCCGATGACGGGAGCGCCGGCGAGGTTGAGCTCGTCGACGAGGAGGAGGAGGTCGTCGGCGCAGGTGCCGATGTCGTACCCGTCGTCGGGCTTCGAGGATCGGCCGTGACCCCGCTGGTCGACCGTCACGACGCGGTGGCCCGCCGCTGCGAGTCGGCGGGCGACGCCGTCCCACAGCCGGGCGTTCGATGCGAGGCCGTGTGTCAGCACGAACGGTGTCGGCGGCTCGGCGACGGTGTGTGCCTGACCCACACTGTCGTCGTGCGTCGGCGCCCAGTCGAGCACGTGCAGCTCGACACCGGACGACAGTGGGATGAACCGCCGGCTGGCACCCTCCGGTTCGGGTTCGTCGATGGGGGCGGGATCGGACTCGGCGCTCATGCGGCCTCCTCAGCGATGTGGTCGAGCAGGTCGAGCAGGTTGATCGCGTCATCGATCGGCCGCGGCCACTCGGCAGTCCCCGAGACGGCCGCACCGAATGCGTCGACCATGGCGAGATAGGGGTCGTTCGCGCCGGCGTCGAGTCGCCAGTGCCGATCGGTGAGTTGCTCCACGGCCTCGACGTCGTCGCGGTCGGGTACCGCCTCGAGCTGCGCGGGATCGTCGACGGCGATCTCGAACACGCCGGACGGCCCGCCCGTGTACGCGTCGCCGTCGACCACGATCCGACCGCTCTCGCCGACCAGCTCGAAGCGCTGCGACTCGTCGTCGACGAACGAACACACGACGTCGGCGGTTCGTCCATCGTCCCAGCTCAGCGATGCCGTGGTGCGGGCGTCGACGCCGGTCGAGGCCCGTTCGACCTCGACGTTCTCGATGCGATCCGGCGCGCCGAAGAGCTGGGTCGTCGTTCCCACGGTGTAGATCCCGACGTCGAGCAGGGCGCCGCCTCCGTGTTCGGGCGACCAGCGGTAGTTGTCGGCGTGCTCCGGTCCGATCGTGAACGTGAAGCGGTGGTCCTGGTGGACCACTCGTCCGATCGTGCCCGCGGCGGCCAGGTCGAGTGCGGCCGACCATCGTCGGTGGAAGGGCGTCATCCACGCCTCGGCCAGAAGCACTCCGCGATCGTCGCAGACGCGCTGCATCTCGCGCGCGGTCTCGGCATCGGGCGCGAGCGGCTTCTCGCACAGCACGTGTCGACCGGCCCGAGCGGCGGCTCGGACGACGTCGACGTGGAGGTCGTTCGGCAGTGGGACGTAGACCGCAGCCACGTCGACGTGGTCGAGCACGGCCTCGTACGAATCGACGTCGAGGTGCACCCAACGTTCGTCGACTGGCCCGCCGCGGGAGGCCACGGCCACCACACGAGCCGTCGACGAGGTCTTGAGCGCAGGGAGCACGGCCAGTCGGGCCACCATGGACCGAGCGCCGACGACGCCGACTCCGACCGGCGCCTCCGCGGCGTCGTCGCTCACCCGAGCTCGACGAGTTCGCCGCCGTTCGCACCCGAGCGGTGCGCCGCTTCGAGCACGGCGACGACGTCGCGGGATTGCTCGGGTCGCACGGCGAGGTCCTCACCGAGCAGGAGGTGGTCGGCGAGGTTGCGGTGGAAGCCCCAACCGGGATGCGGCGCCGGCGGGACGCTCGACTCGATCAGACCGTGGTCGCCGTCGTAGCGGGCGACGCACAGATCGACCGGCTTCTCGGCGTGGTGGGAGACCGCAGCGAGGAAGCCCCGACCGGGGACGATGTCGTCGCGTCGGACCGGTTCGTAGTGACCCTCGAGGGTCCCTCGGGTGCCCTCGACGTGGAACTTGGGACGACGGATGGCGCACACATCGCTCTGGCGGAACGTCGCCTCCCGACCGTCGGGCCACTGCATCCAGACCGAGAGTTGGTCGACGTTGGTCGAGTCGTGCCACACCCGGGTGTGGGTGGCGCAGAGGACCCGAGAGGGCGCCACGCCGTAGTGCTGGATGATCCAGTCGATGTGATGGGAACCCCAGTCGTAGACCGCTCCTCCCGAGATCGAGTCCTCGGAGTGCCAGGCCCGACAGGGGTGTTCGAACCCCCCGACGAAGGTCTCGATGTTGAACACGTCGCCGAGGTCGCCGCGGTCGATGACGCGTCGAATGCCGAGCCAGTCGGTGTCCCAGCGACGACTCTGATGGACCGTGATCGTGCGATCGACCTCGTGGGCGGTCGCGATGAGCTGATCGGCGTCGGCGACCGTGAGACACATGGGCTTCTCGACCACGACGTGCTTGCCCGCCCGCAGGAGCGACAGGGCGATCTCGGCGTGATGCACCGGGGGAGTGGCGACGATGGCGACGTCGACGGCGTCGTCGCCGGCGAGCGATTCGGCCGAGTCGTGCGAGTGGAGGTCGGGGAAGTCGGCCGTCGCGGCGATCAGCCGGTCGGGGGACGAGTCGGCTGCCGCCGTGAGCGCGAGTCCCTCGGTCTCGACGGTGGCGAGGCCGTGCAGGTAGCCCATCCCTCCGAACGGCCCGTAGCCGACGACGCCGACTCCGAGGTCGGCGGTCGGGGTGGGCAGGTCGCGTCGGAGGAGACGCCGGACGAACGGACCCAGGGTCGCGTGAGCGAGCAGACCGTGGACGTCGGTGATCGACGACGTGACGACGGTGCCCTCGCCGATGCGTCGGACCGCGATGACCGGAACGTGCTCGAACCGGACGCTCGTCGTCGCCGCGACGACGGGGGCGTTGGCCCCGACGTCGGGCGAGATCCGGAACGGCCGGAGCCCTCCGAAGATCGGCACCTCGCCCTCGAGACGGACGGCTTCGGGGCGATCGCCGAGGGTGACGAACCATTCGGTCACGGGGAGGTCGGCGTCGATGCGGACGCCCGTGAGCTCCTCGGCGGTGGCGTCGTCGATCTCGGGGACCACGACGACGCAGGCGCCCGCTGCGACCCGATCGCACAGGTCTCGGGCAGCGTCGGCGCCGAGCACTCCGGTGACGAGTTCGATGCCGTCCTGAGTGGCGGAGCGCGTGAGTTGGCGGGAAGGAGTACGCGGATCTCGCATGGCGACCCCGACCTTATGACGCATCGAATCCGCGAGTCTTCCGGAGCTGGATCAGAGAAAATCGCGAAGGGTGGTGTATCTGCAACCAGCTCGCAAGTACGGTGCCCGCCCGTGAACACACGACACTACTTGTCCACCGGGCGCCCCGACCGTCGACGGCGCACCTCGATGCGGCGGCTGGCCGCCGGCGCCACCGTCCTCGCTCTCACCGCAGCGGCATGCGGCAGCGACGACGACTCCGCTTCCGACGACGACGGGCGGCTCGTCGTCGTCACGACCGTGGCCCCGATCACGTCGATCGCCGCCAACGTGATCGGCGACCGTGCCGACATCCAGGGCGTCGTTCCCGAGGGAACCAACTCCCACACGTTCGAGCCGCCGCCCTCGGTGGCCGAGGTGATGACCGACGCCGACGTCGTGTTCATCAACGGCCTCCAGCTCGAGGAGCCGACGAAGGAGATCGCGCTCGCGAACATCGACGAGGGAGTTCCGTTCGTCGAACTGGGCGACGAGACGATTACGGAGGATGAGTACAAGTACGACTTCTCGTTTCCCGAGGACGAGGGCAAGCCGAACCCGCACTTGTGGACCGACCCGACGCTCGTGAAGGTCTATGCCGAGGTCATCCGCGACACGATGATCGAGGTCGATCCCGACGGCGAAGAGGTGTA
The DNA here is from genome assembly GCA_039198505.1 of Actinomycetota bacterium. GTDB lineage: Bacteria > Actinomycetota > Acidimicrobiia > Acidimicrobiales > Ilumatobacteraceae > Ilumatobacter_A. Next base: position 16,488 of record JBCCTP010000007.1, read on the forward strand.
CAACGAGAACTTCGACGCCTTCGCCGAGCTGGTCGACGAGTTCGACGTCGCGGTGACCGAGGCGCTCGAGACGGTGCCCGAGGAGAACCGCAAGCTCGTCACGTACCACGACGCCTACGCCTACTTCGCCGACACCTACGGCTGGACCGTGGTCGGGGCCATCCAGCCGGCCGACTTCGGCGAGCCGACGCCGGGTGAGGTCGTCGATCTCATCGAGCAGATCGAGGCCGAGGCCGTTCCCGCCATCTTCGGGTCCGAGGTCTTCCCGTCGCCGGTGCTGGAGCAGGTCGGCAACGAGACCGGCGCCACCTACATCGACGTCCTGCGCGACGACGATCTGCCCGGTGAGCCGGGCGAGGTCGACCACTCCTGGCTCGGGCTGATGAAGTTCAACTTCATCACGATGACCCAGGCACTCGGCGGTGACGCCTCGAACCTCGAGGGCTTCGAGGTCCGCAACGTCGCCCCCGACGAGGCCGAGTACCCGCAGTGAGGTCGTCGGTCGACTCGACGTCATCGACTCGGTTGCGGAGCCTCGACGGCGGCGACGCCGCCGCCGTGCCCGGAGGCTCTGCGCTGATCGACGTCGAGTCGGCCACGGTCGACTACGGCGGCGATCCCGTCCTCGTCGACATCGATCTCACGATCGAGGAGGGCGACTTCATCGGAATCGTCGGGCCGTCGGGCTCGGGTAAGTCGACGCTGCTCCGGCTGCTGCTGGGCAGTCTGAAGCCGGTGTCGGGCGCAGTCCGCCGTCGGCCCGGTCTCCGTGTCGGGTTCGTGCCGCAGGTCGAACGGATCGACTGGAACTTCCCGGTCACCGTCACCGAGTGCGTGGGCATGGCCCGCTCGACGGGTCTCCGCACCCCGTGGATCGGTCGGCGCGAGCGCGCTGCGATCCGCGAGGTGCTCGAGCGGCTCGGTCTGCACGGTCTGGCCGACCGCCACATCCGCGACCTGTCGGGCGGCCAGCAGCAGCGGGTCTTCCTGGCCCGTGCGCTGTACACAGGAGCCGGTGTGGTCTTCCTCGACGAGCCCACCTCGGGCCTCGACGTGCGGACGCGCCACGAAGTCCTCCACGTGCTGTCCGATCTGAACGCCGACGGGGTCACGATCGTGCTGTCGACGCACGACCTCAACGGCATCGCCACGCACCTCCCGACGCTCGTCTGCCTCCACCGTGAGCTGATCGGTGCGGGCTCGCCCGAGGAGGTCCTCGTGCCCGAGGTGCTGGAGCGCACGTACGGATCGCCGATGCAGATCCTCGAGCACGGCGGCATGCGCGTCGTCGTCGACGCCGGACCCGACGGTTCGATCGTCCCCTTCCGGCGACGGGCGTCGGTGGAGGAGCGTGCCGGGGGAGCGGGATCGTGAACCTGAACGACCTCCTCGACCCGTACCAGTTCGAGTTCTTCCGCAACGGCGTGTACGTGGCGTCGCTGGCGGGCGCGCTGTGCGGGCTGGTCGGCTGCTACGTCGTGCTGCGCAACATGAGCTACATCGGCCACGGCCTGTCCCACGCGATCTTCGGCGGGTACGCCGCGGCCGGCTTGATCGGGGTGAATCTGTTCCTCGGGGCCGGCGTGTGGGGCGTGGTGACGGCGCTCGCCATCGGCGGGATCGTGCGTCGCCGACCGATCGGGTCCGACGCCGCCATCGGAGTGGTCACCACGGGCTCGTTCGCGCTCGGCATCGCCCTCGTCGAGCGATACGGCTCGCCCGGCCGAAGCGCCGACTCACTGCTGTTCGGCAACGTGCTCGGCGTGAACTCGACCGACGTGTGGCTCGTGGCGGGCGTGTCGGTCGCAGCCGTCGCGTTCATCCTTCTCGCGTACCGGCAGTTGCTGTTCACGACCTTCGACGAAGAGGTCGCCAAGGCGACCGGGGTGCGGACCACCCTGATCGACGTGCTGATGATGGTCGTGCTCTCCGCCACGGTGTTGGCGACCATGAACGTGATGGGCGTGACCCTCATCTCGGCCACACTCGTGGTCCCGGCGGTGGTCGCACGCATGCTCACCGACAGCTTCTCGACGATGTTGGTGATCGCCACGGTCCTCGGCGCCGTCGGTGGGTTCGCCGGCATGAACCTCAGCTACCACCACGATCTGCCGTCCGGATCCACGATCGTGCTCGTCGGCACGATCATGTTCCTGGTCGTGTTCGTCGCCGGTGGACGTCTGCGCCGCAGGGCCGGAACGGTGGGTCACGCTCACTGATGGGGCACTTCACCGACCCGACGCGCCAGAATGTGAACATGAGAACCGAGTCGGTGCGGGCCTTCGAACGTCACGCCTGGTCCGCCGACCAGGCGGCCGAGGCGCTGAAGGCGCACGGGTGCCGCGTCACTCGGCCGCGAACAGCGGTTCTCCGGGCGCTTCTCGAGCACGACGGCCCGATCGACGTGCCGGCGCTCACCCGGATGGCCGAGTTCCACGAACCGGGCATCCACGAGGCCACCGTCTACCGGACCGTCGCGACGCTCGCCGAGGTCGGGATCGTGACGCACGTTCACGCGGGGCACGGACCGGCGCTCGTGCGACTGCACGGAGACGTGGCGCTGGTCGCGGTGTGTCAGGACTGCGGATCGATCGAGCCGGTTCCGGCGTCGGTGGTCGATGCCCTGGTCACCGGAACGCAGGTGACCACCGGCTTCGTGCTCGAACCCGGACACTTCGCCCTCGAGGGCATCTGCGCAGCCTGCGCCGCGTGACGCTCGGCGGACGACGTCGGCGCAGCACGTCGTCCGAGTTCGGGCGCAGTCTGGTCGAGATCGTTCGCAATCGGTGAGTGCCGTGTCCACCCAGGTGACGTTCCGGATGAGTCACCTGCGGCCGCGATGGACGCTCACGATCGACCCGCACCTGTTCATCGACGGCCAGTACCTCGGTCGGCTGCGCCGAACCACCGCGACCGTCTCGCTCGACTTGGGTCCACAAGCAGTGGTCGTCGTCGCGCCGACCGATCGTCCACCGAAGTGGAAGCTCGATCCGCTCCTGGGCCCGTCGGTGTTCGGCCCGTACATCCATCGCACCGTGGAGCTGGTTCCCGCTGGCGTGTTGGACATCCGCTATCGACCGAATCTCGTCAGTGGGTACCTGTTCCGGGGAAGTCTTCGGATCGCGGCCGGTGGACGGCGTGAGCAGTCCAGTCACGAGACCACGTGAGGTCTGATTCGCTCCGGCCTTCAGGTGCCCGCGTTGGCCGCCGCAGCGTTGCGGACGAGGTCGCCGACCGTTCGTCCGGCGGCGAGGAGCGCGTCGGCGGAGCGGCTGGTTCGGCTGAGCACGAACGAGCCTTCGACCATCGCGACGAACACCGTCGCGAGTCGCCCGGTGTCCTCCTGGCCGACGCCGGCGGACGTGAGGCGGGATCGCGCCGCGTCGACCCACGATGCGAACACGCCGTCGGCGGCGAGGCGCATCGGCTCGCTCGTGTTGGCGATCTCTCGGGCGACGGTGCCGATCGGGCACGGATCGATGTAGTCGGACTCGGCGAGCGTGTCGGCGGCCGCCGCGAAGAACCGCTCGAACCCGGAGGCGGGATCGTCGTCCGGCGATTCGTCGAGGATCGCGTCGAACAGCTCGCGGTACGCGGCGCCGGTCGACTCGATCACGGCGACTCCCAGCCGCTCCTTCCCTCCGGGGAAGAAGTGGTAGATCGAGCCGATCGTCGCTCCGGAGGCCGTCGAGATCTCCTTCAGACCGGTGGCGTGGAAGCCCTGCCGGCGGAACAGCTCGTTGGTGGCGGTGATGATCCGATCCCTCGTCTCGCTCACGGCGCCCAGCCTAGAGCGATCGTTCTAGACAGGCGAGACCGATTCGAGTAGAATGACCGTTCTAGACGTAGTTGATCGAGCCGTCAGGAGGCGCGTCACGTGTACAAGGCATCAATTCGAGCACTGATGCGGCACAGCGTCCGTCGCCTCAACGACGGCGACTACTCGCTGCTCCTGAAGCTCGCCCACCCCGACTTCGAGTTGGCGTTCCCGGGCGACAACTCATGGGCGACGATGTTCCGACCACAACGATCGGGTCGAGAGCGGTACGCCACCCACCGCGGGATCGAGGAGGCGACGGCCTTCGCCGAGCGCTTCGTCGCGCAGGGGATCCGCTTCGAGATCGAGGACATCCTCGTGAACGGCCCGCCGTGGAACACCCGGGTCGCCGTGCGCGTCGTCGACCACGTGGCAGCGCCCGATGGTGGCCCCGACGTCTACAACAACCGGGTCGTCCTGTTCCTCGAGACGAGGTGGGGGAGGCTCGTGCGGTGGGAGGACTATGAGGACACCGAACGGGTCGCCGACTGGGACCGGCGGGCGGCGGCCGCGTGAGGTGCGCCCGGCCGGAACGGGGTCACGACGGTTCGAGCCGGCCTGCGTCAGGAACGGTCGAGGTTCGGGATCCAGGCGGCGAGCGCGGCGCCGATCTCGTCGGGTGAGTCCTCCTGCGCGAAGTGCCGGCCGGTGACCGACACCTCGGTCTGGTTCGGCCACGTGCGAGCGAACGCGAGCAGGTCGCCGGTGAGTGTGTCACCGTCGGACACGTCGATCAGCAGCTTCGGGATCGGTGACGTGGCGAGCCACGACGAGTAGGCGTCGACGATGTCGTGGACGTCGGCGGGCTCACCGTCGAACGGGATCTCACGCGGCCAGGTCAGAGTCGGGCGACGAGCCTCACCCGGTTCGAGGAACGGACGGCGGTACTCGGCCATCTCGTGGTCGGTCAGGTCGCGGATCACGCCGCCGGCGAGCCCGCGTTCGATGAACACGTTGTCGACCAGCGCCATCCGTTCTCCGGCTTCCGAGCGGAGCGACTCGAAGAACTCTCGACCCTCGGCCGTCAGTTGCGTCCACGAACGGGGTGCGACGTTGGCCTCGAGGTACGCGATGCCGGCGACCGCGTCGGGGTGTCGGCGAGCCCAGTCGAAGCCGAGTCCGGACCCCCAGTCGTGGAGGACGAGCGTGACGTGCTCGTGAACGCCGAGACGATCCAACAGCGCGTCGAGGTAGCGACGGTTCTCGACGAATCGGTACGAACCGGGGCCGGACTCGGGCGACTTGTCGGAGTCACCGAAGCCGATCAGGTCGGGGGCGATGCACCGACCGAGGTGTTCGACGTGCGGGATCACGTGACGCCACAGGAACGACGACGTCGGGTTGCCGTGCAGGAAGACGATCGGGTCGCCTGCGCCGCGGTCGACGGTGGCCATCGTGAGTCCCTCGACCTCGACGCGGACCTTCTGCCGCGGGTCCCACCCGTGAACACCCACCGTCGCGACAGTACGGGCGACGAGTCGAGTGGTCGTCCTCAGTTGCCGACGTACCGGGTGAACCCTCCGGACACCGTCGCACCGAGGCGTCCGGCGTGTCGCTGGAGACCTGGTCGGGCGGTGTGGAAGTCGAAGTTCAACCACCCCCAGTCGGCGGCACCTGCGAGCGTCGTCCTGAGCAATTCCCACGCGAGTCGGCCGTTGCGGTGCTCGACGACGACCCCGAGCAGTCCGAGGCTCGGTCGGTCCAGGTTGCGCCACATCCGGCACAGGCCGACCAGCCGGCCGGTCGAAGGATCGACGGCCACGTGGTAGCCGGTCGGGTCGTACTCCGGTGCGGCCATCTCGTCGTCGAACCGGTTCCGGGCGCCGGCCCACCCGTCGTTGCCCGGAGTGTCGCCACGGAGCTCGGCATCGAGATGGAACAGATCGTCACGATCGACCTCGTCGGCCGAGACGATGCGCCACCGAGTCGACGTCGCGAGGCGGTCGAGAGAGCGGAGCGCCGTCTCGAACGCCACGTCGTACTTCACGCTCGTGAGTTCTGCACGGAGTCCGAGGCGCCGGGTCACCTGGTGGCGGTGCTCCTCGTCGCGGCGAACGGTGACACAGATCGGCTCGTCGATCTCCTCCATCGCCGAGCGCAGCAACCGCTCGAACCAGCCGTCGACGTCGGCTTCGTCGCCCTCGAAGCGAACGAAGATGCGATCGTCGGCACGCCGGGTGGCGGTGGCCGTCGCGATCGTTCGGTCACCGTCGTCGGAGGCGATCCATGTGCCGACGTGATCGTCATCGACACCGCGGCCGGTCTCACGGTCGGGTCGGCGCGAGATCCTCATCGCGCGAGCGTTTCACGGTCGATGTCGCTCGTCGGCGTCGATTCTCGCACGTCGGGTCGTGCCGCCGACCCGACGGCGAGCCAAGGTGTCGCCGATGACCTCCTCCACGGTCGACCAGTGGCTCGCCGAGACGACCAACCCGAAGCGTGACGTGATCGCAGCGATTCGCGCCGTCGTGATGAGCGACGAGCGCATCAGCGAGACCGTGAAGTACCGGGCGCCCGCGTTCGAGCACGCCGGGATCATGGCGTACTTCCACTGGAGCGCGAAGGAGTTCGCGAGTCTGATCTTCCCGAAGGGGTCCGAGATCCCGGGCGACTTCGAGCTCCTGGAAGGCGACGGACTTCAGCGGATGGCGCGGTTCGTCGATGTCGCTGCGGTCGACGAGCATCGCGACGAGCTGCTGGACATCGTCGACATGTGGTGTGCGACGCGGTCGTGACGACCGCGCCCGCTGGGTCGTGATCAGGCGGCCTGCAGGTCGGCCATGACCTTCTTCCACCGGTCGGGATCGCTGCCGTACGGCGCGTAGAAGCTGATCCGCTGGATGACGTCGCCGTATCGCTGGCTGAGCTCGGGAGCGATGTGCTCGGGCTCGCCGACGACGGCGAAGGTGTTGAGGATCTCGTCGTCGATGAGCTCGCCCATCTTCACCCACTCGCCTTGCTTCGACAGCGCGTTGAGTTGCTCCTGCAGCCCACCCCAGCCGTGGATGTCGAGCACGCCCTTGTACGCCGGTGTCGAGCCGTAGAACGCGATCTGCTGGCGGGTGCCCGCAGCGGCCTTCTCCATCTCGCCGTCGTCGTTGCCGGTGACCACGAACGACGGGCCGACGATCTCGAAGCCCTCGAGGGTCTTGCCCGCCTTGGCGCGACCGCGCTCGAGCGCCGGGATGGTGACCTCGCGCAGGTACTTCTCGGTGGTGAATCCGTGGCAGATGAAGCCGTCGCAGACCTCGCCGGCGACCTCGGTCATGAGCTCGCCGACGCCGGCGAGGAAGACCTTCGGCGGACCGAAGCCGTCGAGCTCGGCCTTGTCGGGTGTGAAGAACGGGGTCATCAGTGTGTGGGTGTAGAACTCGCCGCGGAACTCGAGCTTCTCGCCGGTGAGCCACGTGTTCCAGATGGCGCGCATGGCGAGCACGAACTCACGCATCCGCGCCGCCGGCTTCGACCATTCCATCGAGAACCGCTTGGTGATGTGCGGCTTGATCTGCGATCCCAGGCCGAGCACGAACCGGCCCTTCGAGTACGCCTGGAGGTCCCAGGCGGTGTTGGCGAGCGTCATCGGTGTCCGGGCGAACGCGACGGCGATCGAGGTGCCGAGCTCGAGATCGGTGGTGTGCTCGGCGGCGAGCAGCAGTGGCAGGAACGGGTCGTGAGCCGTCTCGGCGGTCCACGCGCCGGTGTAGCCCTGTGCTTCGACCTCCTGAGCCTTCTGCGCCACGTTGGCGAGATCGAGTCCGATGTTCCCGTCGACTTTCATGCCGCCGACGGTAGGCGAGCGTCGCCCGGACGGACGGTGTCAGACACCGATTGTCCGGGAGGGGCCGGGACGGATCTACTGGTCGCGGAGGAACTGCTGGATCTCGGCGGCGAGTTCGTCGCCCGACCGCATCTCGAGGTCGGCGGTCGGCACCTCGTCCTCTTCTGCGGCGACGGCGGCGTCGAAGAGTTCTTCGAGCTGGGCGAGCATGGTGCGGTGTTCGGCGTCGTCGGACACCATGGCGTCGAGCCGCTGGCGGGTCTCGTCGGCCTCGGCCGACAGCGCCGATGATTCGATGTCGATGCCGGTGACCTCGCGGAACCCGTCGAGCAGTGCGACCGAGGCGGCCGGGTACTCGATCGAGGTGATGTAGTGCGGTACCTGCGACCACACGCCGAGGGCCGGGATCTTCAATGCGTGCATGGTGTGTTCGAGCACGGCCGCCATGCCGGCCGGGACGTCGACCGAACTCCGGGCGAAACTGACCGACGCGAGCACTTCGGTGCTCGGCGACGAGACCGACAGTCGGGGCTCGCGGGTGTGAGGCGCAGCGAACGGATAAGCGCCGAGGGCGATCATCTGTTTGACGTCGAAGTCGACGGCGAGGCGCGACATCGCCCGGGCGAATCGGTGCCACGCCATATCGGGTTCGGGGCCGGTGAGGATGAGGACGTCGCGGCCGTCGGGGCCTGGTGTTCGTCCGGCGCGCAGCTCGAGCGTGGGCCACGCCAGGTTGGAGTTCACGCCGTCGCGCAACTCCATGGTCGGTCGGCGCGCCCGGTAGTCGATGTAGGTGTCGTCGTCGAAGCGCACGATCGGCGACGCCTCCGACGCGTCGGAGATGCGCTTCGCGGCGACGGCTGCGGCGCCCGCGGCGTCGATCCACCCGGTCATGTGGACCAGCAGGATCGGTTCGTGGAGCATCGGCTCGGCGACCAGCCGATCGATGCCGAGTTCGCGGTCGGACGGCACCGAGTCACCTCCGCCGAGGCTCGGATGCCGATCGCTCATCTCCGGAACCTACTCGACCCTCGCCGGTAGCGTTCAGTGGATGCCCGCGATCGACGTGACCGACTCCACCTTCCAGACCGAGGTCATCGAGCGATCGAGCTCCACGCCGGTCGTGGTCGACCTCTGGGCCGAGTGGTGCGGACCGTGCAAGACGCTGGGTCCGATCCTCGAGAAGGTCATCGACGACACCGGCGGCAAGGTCGTTCTGGCGAAGGTCGACGTCGACGCCAACCCGGGTCTCAGTCAGGCGTTCAACGTCCAGTCGATCCCGGCGGTGTACGCCGTGAAGGACGGACAGGTCGTCGACGGGTTCATGGGCGCGTACCCCGAGGGCCAGGTGAAGCAGTTCGTCGACGCGCTGATGCCGACCGAGGAGCAGCAGGCGGTCGCCGACCTGCTGGCCGCCGGCGACGAGGGCAGCCTGCGGATCGCGCTGTCGATGGAGCCGGGCAACGAAGACGTCATCGTCGCTCTCGGTGAGTTGCTCGTGGCCGACGGCCGTGCCGACGAGGCGCTCGAGCTCCTCGAGCGGATCCCCGAGTCGGAGCGCACCCTCAAGATCGCTGCGGCGGCTCGTGTCGGCACCGAGCCGCAAGACGATCACGACGCCACGCTCACGGCACTGCTCGACAAGGTGAAGACCGACGACGACGCACGTCAGCA
>JBCCTP010000008.1:0-24219 GCA_039198505.1 Actinomycetota bacterium
GGCTCCCGAGCCGGAACCAGGCCATCGCGCGGAGAGGTGGGTGCCGGACGAGGAGCTTGAGCAGCACCAGCGGCGTCACCGCCGCCGGATCGCCGAACTGTTGCGGTACGAGCCACCGGGCGGCGTCGGCGCGGAGGGCCCGCGCCGGATCGTGGTCGCCGAGCCCGCCCATCGGCCCGCGAGTTTGTCACAGTCGTTCGGAGTCTCGAACGAAACATCGCACCGCGCGAGGCCCGGCGCGGAGGGTGGCACCGCTCCGCTCGCCGGGCCAGACGCGCCCGGTCGGCTCGCCCGGTCCGTCCACCCGGTCAGGCACGCGATCGGTCCGCCGATCAGAGGGTGCGAACCACCTCGGCCGGTGCACCCACCGCCAGGCTGCGCGGCGGGATGTCCTTCGTGACGATGCTCCCGATCCCGATGACCGAGTCGTCACCGATCGTGACGCCCGGCGTGACGACGACCCGCGCCCCGAGCCACACGTTGTCGCCGATGGTGACCGGCTCGGGAGGATCGGGGTCGAGCCGTCGATCGGGGTCGACGCCGTGAAAGGGCGTGTCCATCACGAGGCAGTGTGTGCCGATCAGGCAGCGCTCGCCGATCGTCACCCGGTCGAGCGCGACGATCGAGCACCCGTAGTTGACGAGCGTGCGCTCGCCGATCTCCATGCGGGCGCCCGGACCCACCCCGATCTCGAGCCGGGCGACCGCCGACGCGAACTGGACGCGGTCGCCGATGACGAGGTCGCCCTTCACCGCGATGCGCGGCCGCCCGCGCAAGCGGACCCGCGGCCCGAGCTGGCTCGCCGAGCGAAGGAACCAGCGGGCACGCACCACTCGCAGCACGTCGTCGAACATCGTCACGAACCGACCGAGCACGAGCGCGAACGGTACCGCCCACGGAGCGACCGTCGAATGACACACGGGTATCGTGTCCGGCGGGTTGGCGGCACTCGACCCACTTCCCCGGTACACGGCAGACCCACACACGACAGGATCGAGGCGGAAGATGGACATCGCAGGTCGAGCGAAGGCGCTCGTTCGGGATCAGCTGGGAGCGAAGTGGGCCGAGCGGCGCCCGCGACGCCCCGACCCCGTGCTCTCCGACCACGGCCTCGGGTCCGACGATCGGGGACTTCTTCTGCACGGCCGCCCGCTCGGTGATCTCGCCGACGAGTACGGATCGCCGCTCCACGTCATCGACGGAGCCCGACTCGACGCCCGACTCGCCGACGTCGCCGCCGGACCCGCCGACGTCTACTACTCCTACAAGACGAATCCCATCCCGGCGGCGCTCGAGCGGATGCACCGGGCCGGACTCGGTGCCGAGGTCATCTCGGCCTACGAGTTGTGGATGGCCCACGAGCTCGGCGTCCCGGCCGACCGCACGATCTACAACGGACCGGTCAAGTCGGCCGAGTCGGTGCGCGGCGCCATCCAGCGCGGCATCCTGCTGATCAACGCCAACTCGGCGAGTGAGATCGACGTCATCGAGGCGATCGCAGCCGACGAGGGCCGGAGCGCCACGGTCGGCGTCCGCATCGCGCTGCCCGGCATGTGGGCCGGTCAGTTCGGCATCCGTTCGTGGTCCGACGAGGCGCTCGGAGCCATCCGCACGGCTCTCGATGCCGACCATCTCGACCTGAAGGCGCTCCACTTCCACCGTGGTGTCACCATGCGGACCCGGGCCGAGTACGAGGCGTACGTGAACGACGTGCTCGCGTATTGCGACGCCGTCACCGAGGCGACCGGCTGGTCGCCTGAGATGCTCGATCTCGGCGGCAGCCTCGCCTGCGCCACGGTCGGCGCCATCCCGGCGATCGATTTCCGTGCCAACCGGGCCTACGGCACCGACCTCCTGCCGCCGTCCACCGACGACTTCGTGTCGGTGCGCGGCGCCGGCGAGTCGGCGACGCGGATGCTCGAACAGCACTTCGGGTCGCGCGGACTCACCGTCCCACGAGCGATCCTCGAGCCAGGTCGCGCGCTCACCGCCGACACCCAGCTGCTCGTCACCACCGTGCACGACGTCAAGGCCGACGGTGAGCCCTGGCACGTCATCGCCGACGCCGGGATCAACATCGCCGAGGCGGTGTCGAACGAGTACCACGGCCTGCTCCACGCCGGCGATCCGCTCGGCCCCGCCGATCGGTCGTACCGCATCGCCGGTCCGATCTGCACGCCGGCCGACGTGCTCTACAACAACTGGCGACTGCCCGAGGTCCGCACCGGGGATCGCCTGGCCATCCTCGACACCGGCGCGTACTGCGTGCCGTTCTCCACGACGTTCTCGTTCCCTCGACCCGCCATCGTCGTCGTCGATCCGGACGGTGTCACCGTCGCCCAGGATCGCGAGACCTTCGACGACATGATCCGGCGCGACCACTTCGTCCCTCTCGAGGCCACGAACCCGTCCGCACCCGGCGCCGAGGCCACCGGATCGGACGAACACGCGGCGACGCCCGTCGACGCCGCCTCGTGAGTCGTCGCGGTCTGCCGACCGTCGCCGTCTTCGACGCCGACCTCCCCACCGGCCTGGCGTTCGCCCGATCGCTCGGCCGTCGAGACGTCCCCACGATCGTCTTCGGACACCGGCCCGACGTGATGACGCGCCGGTCGCGGTTCGTCGATGCGTTCGAGGAGTGTCCGACCGTCCTGTGGAGCGACGAGTTCACCGAATGGTTGGTCGATCGCTTGGGACGGGGCGACATCGACCTCGTGGCGCCCACGTCCGACTACGTCGCGTTCAACGCGGCGGAGGCGGCCGCTCACCCGTCGATCGACCGGGACCTCGGACTCCCTCCCGTCGACGGGCTGCTCGACTGCCTGTTCAAGGACCGATTCGCCCACGCACTCGACCGCGTCGGCTTCCCGGGGCCCCACACGCTGGCACCGACGAGCGCCGCGGAGGCGATCGACGCGGTCGAAGCGGTGGGGTTGCCGGTCGTGGCGAAGCCACGATCACACGTCGGGGTCGGTGTCCATCGGGGCGACGTGGTGCGCGACCTCGACGAGGCCGAGCGGGTGTTCACGCCGCACGAGGTCGACGAGCACAGCCGCGGAGCACTTCGTCACGACCCGCACCTCGGGTGGCCACTGGTCCAGGAGTACGTGGAACGGAGCGGCCTCGAGGTGATCAGCATCACCGGGTATCTCGCTCGGGACGGTGCCGTCCACGGTGTCGGCCACTCCCGCAAGACCCATCAGTGGCCTCCCGGACTGGGCATCGGCATCCGCTTCGAGACCGCCGACGCGCAGCCGTTCACCGACGCGGCCATCGACGCCGCCCGACAGATCCTGGGCCACGGGATCTTCGAGATCGAGGTGCTGTTCGACCCGTCGACCGGCGACCACTGGGCCATCGATCTGAACCCTCGCACCTACGGCCAGGTGGCGCTCGACATCGGCCGCGGGAACGACCTGCCGGCGATGTGGCTCCGCGACGTCGCGTCAGTCGACGTGCCCGACGTGCGGCGCGCCCGACGCACGCCGACGAGTTGGACCACCGGGATCCACCTCTACACCGGCCTCGGTGTTCGTACGTTGCTCGGACCCGACCGCGTCGCTGCCGTCCGCGGTGCGCTCCGGTACGCCGTCGAACCGACGGTCGGCGCCTCGTTCCAGATCGACGATCCACGGCCGTCGTTGTCGTTCGCGAAGGCCGTCCTCCGCCACCCCGGAGGTCTCGTCCGACCGTTCCTCGCCGAACCGGCCGACATCTGATCCCCGACCGTCTCCTCGCCTGACCGACGGCTCGTCAGCGCCGGCGACCCGCTTCTGACACGAACGGGTACGAATCTTCCCCGACCGGTGCTCGCCGATCGCTAGTGTTCGCGCCGCGTGGCGAACGTCGTCTCGAGTCCACCTCCGTCACGTCCGCGTGTCGCGTTCGCGATGGACCAGATCGCGGGCCACGTCACGAGGTACCACAACCTCCGCGGTGCCGTCGACGACGATGGCTCGCTCGATCCGCGCTGGATCGAGGTCGACTACTACAGCGAGTCCGGCCGCCTCGAGAGACTCGCCGATGCCGTCCGCATCGTCCCCGGGTACGTGCGCGGTGTGTCGCGAGGTGCGATCGAGATGCGGCGGGGGCTCGCCGCCGTCGACAAGGACGTGATCTTCACCAACGCGTCGATCGCCCTGTTCTTCGTCCGTCGTTTCCGAGCGACACCGACGATGTTCGACTTCGACTCCACACCGGTCCAGCTCGACGCGATGCCGGACTACACCCCGACGCCCGATCCGGCGCCGCTGGCGAAGTTGAAGTTCGCGCTGCAGAGGCGTCTGTTCGAGAGCGTCGTCGCACTCCAGGCGTGGTCCCACTGGGCGGCGCGCTCGGTCGTCGACGACTACGGGATCGACTCCGACAAGGTCTTCGTCAACCCGCCGGGCGTCCACCTCGACCGGTGGCAACCCGTCGAGCGATCGTCTCCGGGGAACGACGGGCCGATCCGTGTGCTCTTCGTCGGCAGCGACTTCGCCCGCAAGGGGGGACACGACCTGCTGTCGTGGCACGCCGCGAGCGGCCGCTCCGACATCGAGATCGACCTGGTCACTCGGGAACCGGTCGACGTCCGACCCGGCGTGCGCGTCCACGACGACCTCACGCCCAACTCCCCCGAGCTCCTCGAGCTCTACCGGCGAGCCCACGTGTTCGTGCTCCCGAGCCGCGGCGAGTGCTTCGGGATCGCGGCGATCGAGGCGATGGCGACCGGCCTGCCCGTGGTGCAGTCGACCGTCGGTGGATCGGCCGACATCGTCGACGACGGGGTCAGTGGCCTCCTCGTCGCTCCCGAGCGACCCGGCGAACTCGGTGCCGCCATCGAATCGATCGTCGACGACACCACGCGGTGGGGATCGATGTCCCGTCGCGGTCGCGAAATCGCCACCGAGCGATTCGACGTACGCGCCAACGCCGCCGTCACGATCGAACGCCTGCACTCGCTGGCCGCGGCGGCGTCCGCCGACTGACCTCGACGACCCGCACCGGGACAGCAACCGCAGGCCGAAGCGACTCCGGCTCGCGCGCGCGGGCCGGCGGTACGCTCCGACGGTCGACTTCAGTATCGAGACCGCCCCGTCGACACACACGTATGCAGTCGATCCGCCCGACGAAGCGCGCCATCGTCATCGGCGACGAGCCGCTCACCGGCCAGAGCGTCGAGATCGCCCGCGCCCACGGCGTCGACGTCGTCGGCGTGGCCACGGTCCATCCGCGCGTCACGCGGCTCGCCCGCGAGCTGGGGATCCCGGTCGTCCGGTCCGACGGAGACATCGCGTCCGACCTCGCCGATGTCGGTCTCGACGGCGATGTCGACGTGTTGCTGTCCATCGCCCACCTCCGGATCGTGCCCGATGCGCTGCTCGCCCGAGCCCACCTGGCACTGAACTTCCACGACGGCCCGCTCCCCGACCTGGTCGGGCTCAACGTGACCTCCTGGGCCCTGCTGCACGACCGCCGACACCACGCCATCACCTGGCACCACATGTCGTCGAAGGTCGACCGCGGTGACATCGCAACGGTTCGTGAGTTCGCGATTGCGGACGACGAGACAGCGCTCTCCCTCAACGCTCGCTGCTACGACGCAGCGCTCTCGTCGTTCCCCGACCTCGCGCAGGCGATCGCCGACGGGTCCGTGGATCGCTCGCCGCAACCCGACCGTGCGTCGACGACGTTCCTCCGGGCCGATCGACCCGCGCGCATCATCGACCCGACGGCCGCCGCCGACGACATCGACCGGCTGGTCCGAGCGCTCGATCTCGGCGGGCTGTCGGCCAACCGGATCGGAGTACCTCTCCTCCGCATCGGCGACTCATTCGTGGCTGCTCACTCGTCGACGGTCACCGCCGGGGCACCCTCCGATCCACCCGTGGCAGCACCGGGAACCATCGTCGACGCTGGCGCCGACCGGATCCGGATCACGACGCTCAGCGACGAGATCGAACTCGCGCTGCGGGGACTCGACGGCTCGACCGTCGATGCGGCCGAGCTGATCGGCGGGGCCGCGCTCGGGGTCGGCGACCGGCTCGATCCGACCCCGACCTCGACCATCGATCGATTCGCCGAGGTCGACCGACGTTCGGCCCGCCACGAGAACGCGTGGGCGGAGCGACTCGCCCGACTCGAGCCGGTCACGTCGCTCGCCCAACTCGCCGAGATGGTCGAATCGACCGCGACTGCGAACGCGACCTCGACTGCGACCTGGACCCGGACCTCCGACCTGCCGGTCGCATCGCGAGCGTGGATCGATCTCGGCGAGGTGTCGGTCGGCACGAACGGCGAGGCGATCGCCGCCATCGCTCTTGCGCTCGCACGCAGTGCCGGTGCCGACCGGGCGCACCTCACCGTCCTGCCCGACCGAAGCGTCGCCGACACCGTCGCCTCCTTGGGCCCGCTCGTCCACGCGCCGGTCGCCGACCTCCGAGTCGACCACCCCACCGCCGCCGACCTCCTCACGGCCGCCGAGGCCGAGCTCGCCGAGATCGCCGAACTCGGTCCGTTCCTCGCCGACCTCGTCGGACGCCGACCCGAGGTCACACCCCACCCATCACGGGTCCTCCTCCAGATCGGGGAGCACGTCGACTCGGATCGCCCCGGCGAGACGACGCTCCTCTGGTTCACCGTCGCCCGTGGCCGGCTTCGACTGCGACACCGATCCGACGTCCCCGCCGACGTCGCCCGCCGCTGGCTCGAGAGGGTCGAGTCGGTGCTCGCAGCGCTCGGTGCGGACACGTCGCCCGCCGAGATCGACGTCGTCACGCTCGCCGACCGTGAGGCGTTCGACGCGCTCAACGACACCGGCCTCGACATCGACACGTCCGCCACGGTCGACGAGCTCGTCTGGACGCAGGCGACGGCGACACCCGACTCGGCAGCTCTCACCTGGGGCGACGCCACCATGTCCTACGCCGATCTCGTCGCACGAGCCGACCGGCTCGCCGAGCGTCTCCGCGCCCTCGGTGCCGGCCCCGGCACCCGGATCGGTCTGGCGGTGCCCCGCAGCGTCGAACTCGTCACCTCGGTGCTCGCGACGCTCCGGGTCGGCGCCGCTTACGTCCCGCTCGACCCCGCGTATCCGACCGATCGCCTCCAGCACATGGTCGACGACTCCGGATTGACGATCCTGGTGACCACCGACGAGATGTCGCTCGTCACCGAGGGCCTCACCGTCGTCGATCCCTCCGACGCCGAGGCGACTCCCGACGCCGAGACGGCCGGCGACGGGCGCGGTCCGGGAGCAGCTCACACCGCTGACGACCTCGCCTACGTCATCTACACCTCGGGGTCGACCGGTGTCCCCAAGGGCGTCATGCTCGAACACCGCAACGTCGTGAACTTCTTCGCGGCGATGGACGAGGTCATCGACCACGATCCGCCCGGCGTGTGGCTCGCCGTCACCAGTCTGTCCTTCGACATCTCGGTCCTCGAGCTCCTGTGGACCTTCGCTCGTGGCTTCCACGTGGTCCTCAAGGCCGACAGCGGCGCCCGATCCGTCACGGCGGCTCCCACGGCCCCGGCCGTCGGTCCGCCCGCCCCGGACGACTCGGCACTGCCTCGACCCGTGTCGATGAGCCTCTTCTACTTCGCCGCCGGAGACGCGTCGGTCGGCGTCGACGGGTATCGCCTGCTGCTCGAGGGTGCCCGGTTCGCCGATGAGAACGGATTCGAAGCGGTGTGGACCCCCGAGCGCCACTTCCACGAGTTCGGCGGCGCGTACCCGAACCCGAGCGTCGTCGGCGCTGCCGTCGCGGCCACCACCTCCCGCGTCGCCATCCGGGCGGGAAGCGTGGTGCTCCCGCTCCACTCACCGGTGCGGGTCGCGGAGGAGTGGTCGGTGGTCGACAACCTGTCGGGCGGCCGAGTGGGCATCTCGTTCGCACCGGGGTGGCAGCCGAACGACTTCGTCCTCAACCCGTCCGAGTACGGGAGGGCACGAGAGCACCTCCCGCATCTCATCGACACGGTCCGCTCCCTGTGGCGGGGCGACGCCGTCGACCTCGTCGGTCACGACGGCTCCCCGGTGCCGACGTCGACGCTGCCGCGACCGGTCCAGGCGGAGTTGCCCGTGTGGCTCACGTCGGCGGGAACCCCCGCCACGTTCGAGCGAGCGGGCGCGCTCGGCCTGAACGTGCTGACGCACCTGCTCGGGCAGAACATCGACGAGCTCGCGGCCAACCTCGAGCGATACCGGCAGGCGTGGCGGACGGCGGGACATCCCGGCGAGGGCCACGTCACGCTGATGCTCCACACGTATCTCGACGCGGACCGCGACTCCGCCGTCGAGGCGGCGCGCGAGCCGATGAAGGCGTATCTCGGGACCGCCGTCGGTCTCATCCGCAACATGGCGTCGTCGTTCCCCACCTTCGCCGGCTCGGGGGCCGCCGACGACGCTGCGTTCGAGTCGCTGACCGACGACGAGATGGACCAGCTGCTCGACATGGCCGCCTCCCGTTACCTCGACACGAGCGGACTGTTCGGCACACCCGAGGACGCCGCCGACGTCATCGCCCACGTGGCCGCCGTCGGCGTCGACGAGGTGGCGTGCCTCATCGACTTCGGCGTCGACACCGACCTCGTGCTCGAGTCGTTCGACCGGCTCGCCGAGACGCGCCGACTCGTCGACGAGCGGGTCCGCGCCGACGGTCCGGACGCTCCTCGGACGGTCGCCCCTCGACACATCTCCGAACCCGACCATCCCGAGCGTCCCGTCCAGCCGGAGCGACCCGAGACGGTCGCCGAACTCGTCGACCGCCACGGCGTCACACATCTCCAGTGCACGCCGTCGCTCGCCGCGATGCTCATCGCCGACCCCGCCGACCGACGATCGCTCGCCGAGGTCGACCACCTGATGCTCGGCGGCGAGGCGCTCCCCGTCGCATTGGCGCGGCAGCTCCGCGAGATCCTCCCGGGCCGATTCACCAACATGTACGGGCCCACCGAGACCACGATCTGGTCGTTGGTCCACGAGATCGACACGATCGCCGAGGGCTCGATCCCGATCGGCCGGCCCATCGCCAACACCACCGTGACCGTGCTCGACGACGCGGGTCGACCACTGCCGGTCGGCAGCTACGGGGAACTCCACATCGGTGGACTCGGCGTCGCCCGCGGCTACCACGATCGTCCCGACCTCACGGCCGAACGCTTCGTCGAACGCGACGCACTCGGTCGGACGTACGCCACCGGCGACGTCGTCCGTCTCACGCCGGCCGGGACGGTCGAGTTCGCCGGCCGGTCCGACAACCAACTGAAGATCCGCGGGCACCGGATCGAGCTCGGCGAGATCGAGTCGGTGCTCGACCGCCACCCTGACGTGGTGCAGGCGATCGTCGTGCCCCGTGGCGACTCGATCGATCCGGTCCTCGCCGCGTTCGTGGTGTCGACTGATCGACTCGACGTCGACGACCTGCGAGCCCACGCCGCCGCCGAGCTGCCGTCGGTCATGATCCCCGCCGTCATCCGAACGATCGACGTCCTCCCGCTGACCCCCAACGGGAAGATCGACCGCAGCGCCCTTCCCGACGTCTCTCCCGACGCTGCCCTCGACGGCGCGACTCCGGGGCCGACCACCGACCTCACCGGCCGTGCATTCGACGACGACGGCGAAGGTCTCGTTGCATCGCTGTGGTCCGCCGCGTTGGGCCGACCACTCGGCCTCGACGACAACTTCTTCGAGATCGGCGGACACTCCCTCCTCGCGGTGCGTGTGTTCCGCCAACTCGAAGAGCGCGCTCCCGGAGCGATCGCCCTGACCGACGTCTTCCGCTACCCGACCGTCCGGACGCTCGGCGCGCACCTCCGCACGGTCGCAGCGGGAGTCGGGGCGGAGGTCGCGGCGGCGTCCCAGCCCGGCGACTCGCCCGCCACGCCGAACGATCCGACCACCGACCGACCGACCGCCGAGTCCGGCTCGGCGCGCGGCGCACGACGCCGGCGCGCACTGTCACGACGTGGCGGTGGCGGCCCGTGACGTCGACGGGCCGACCCGACGAGGCCGACGCTGCGAGGCTCGATGCCCCCGACCGCGCCGACGAGATGGCCGACGAGATGGCCGACGACATCGCCGAGACCGACCTCGCCGTCGTCGGGATGTCGGGGCGGTTCCCCGGTGCACCCGACGTCGACCGGCTGTGGCAGCGCGTCGTGTCGGCCGACGACTGCCTCGTCGATCTCGATCCCGACCTGCTGGTCGAGGCCGGGGTGCCGGCCGCGGTGGTCGACCATCGCGAGTACGTGACGCGGGCCGGTGTGCTCGACGGTGTCGACCAGTTCGATCCCGAGTTCTTCGGGATCGGTCCACGCGACGCCGCCATCATGGATCCGCAGCATCGTCACCTCCTCGAGTGCGCGTGGGAGGCGCTGGAGGGCGCCGCGATCGTGCCCGAACGGTTCGACGGCGCGATCGGCGTGTTCGCCGGGTGCGGCATGAACACGTACCTCGTCAACAACCTCATGACGACCGACCTGGTCGACCGGATCGGGTGGTTCCTGCTCCGTCACACCGGGAACGACAAGGACTTCCTCCCGACCTTCATCTCGTACAAGCTCGACCTGCACGGGCCGTCGATCGGCGTCCAGACCGCGTGCTCGACCTCGCTCGTCGCGATCCACCTGGCGGCGCAGAGCCTGCTGAGCTTCGAGTGCGACCTGGCGCTCGCCGGCGGCGCCACGATCGAAGTGCCCCACGGCGTCGGGTACACCTATCGCGACGGCGAGATCCTCTCGCCCGACGGCCGGTGCCGCGCCTACGACGAGCGTTCGGGCGGCACCGTGCTCACCAGTGGCGCGGGCATCCTCGCCATCCGCCGGCTCACCGATGCGCTGCAGGACGGCGATCCCGTCCTGGCGGTCATCAAGGGCACCGCGGTCAACAACGACGGCTCGCGCAAGGTCGGCTTCCTCGCACCGAGCGTCGACGGACACGCCGACGCCGTTCAGGAGGCGCTCGCGGTGAGCGGTCTGAGCGCGCGCGACATCGAACTCGTCGACGGGCACGGCACGGGCACCGCCGTCGGCGACCCGATCGAGTTCACCGCGCTGACCGAGGCGTTCCGTGCGTCCACCGACGAGACGGGCTTCTGCCGCCTCACGTCGACGAAACCCAACATCGGCCATCTCGACACGGCGGCCGGCGTCGCCAGCGCCATCAAGGTGGTGCAGGCGCTGCGCCACCAGGTGCTCCCCCCACTCGCCAACCACACGGGTCCGAGCGAGCTCCTCGACGTCGATCGCTCGCCGTTCGTCCTGTCGGGCGATGCGTCCCCGTGGCCGAGCGACGGTCCACGGCGGGCGGGCGTCAGTTCGCTCGGCGTCGGCGGGACCAACGCCCACGCGATCTTCGAGCAGGCGCCCGACGAACGGGCCGGCGCTCCCGGATCTCCCGAGCAGGTCCTCGCTCTCTCGGCGGTCAACCCCGTGGCGCTCGACGCGTTGCAGTCCGACCTCGCCGATCACCTCGAGCGCGAACCCGGCCTCGAACTCGCCGACGTCGCACACACGCTCGCCACCGGGCGGCGCGTCCACGCTCATCGTCGCATCGTGACCGTGACCGACACGCGTTCGGCTCCCGTCCAGCTCCGGGACCTCGACCGCCGACGATCGTTCACCTCGGCCGCCGACGAGCACCCGTCGCGTCTCGTGTTCCTCTTCCCGGGCGGCGGTGCGCAGTACCCGACCATGGCGCAGGGCCTCGACGCCCGCTTCGAGGTCTTCCACGACACCCTCGGCGCAGTCATCCGCTCGGTGCGCGAGAGCGACGGCCCCGACCTCGAACCACTGCTGCGTGGTCCGCACCCCGATCCCGACCAGCTCCGGCGCGCCGACGTGTCCCTCCCCGCCGTCTTCGCCACGTCGGTCGCGCTCGCCCGCCAGTGGGAGGCATGGGGCGCCCGGCCCGACGCGCTCCTCGGTCACAGCCTCGGCGAGTACGTCGCTGCCCACCTCGCCGGAGTCGTCGACCTGCACGACGCGACCGGCCTCGTCGTCACCCGCAGTCGCCTGATGACCGAGGCCGGCGCGGCGGTCGAGCAGGGAGTCGGGATGTTGTCGGTGGGACTCGCCGAGAAGGAGTGCGTCGACCGACTTCCGTCCGGACTCGCGATCGCCGTCGTGAACACGACGGAGGACTGCGTCGTCGCCGGTCCTCATGACCTCATCGAGTCGTTCGCCGCCCAACTCGAGGTCGACGGCGTGTCGGCGCATCCGCTCCGGCTCGATGCGGCCGCCCACAGCCCGATCCTCGACCCGGTGCTCGATCGATTCCACGACGCGGTCCGTGCGGTCCGGCTCACGGCGCCCGCCACGCCGTACCCGTCGAATCTCACGGGCGATTGGATCTCACCCGAGCAGGCGACCGACCCGCAGTACTGGGTCGATCACCTGCGCGGCACGGTGCGGTTCGCCGACTGTCTCACCACGGTCGGCACCGGCGGCCGGTGGGTCGGTGTCGAGCTCGGCCCGGGCCACGCACTCTCGTCCGCCGCACGACATCACGAGTCCGGCCCGCACGCCGCCATCGCAGCTCTCCGCCACCCGAACGATTCGATCGACGACACCGTCCACTCGATCGGCGCGTTCGGGGCCATGTGGGCGGCGGGTGTCCCCTGCCCTCCCACACCCCCGCTCGGCGCCGGTCGAGTTCGCCGGCGGTTGCCGACCTATCCGTTCCAGCGCACACGCCACTGGATCGACCCGGGCGACGCGACGGTCCGGCCAGTGGTCACCGGCGTCACGACCGGTTCGGCTGCGGCCCCGTCGATCAGTCGCATCCCCGACTCGGCCGACTGGTTCTGGGAACCGATCTGGATCACGGGCGCCCCGGTCGATCGAACGACCGGTCGCCGCACGGATGCGATCTGGCTCGTCGACGGAGCGACGTCGACGGGCCGTCTCACCGCCGCGGTCACCGACGAGTTGCGTCGACGCGGCCTGACGGTCGTCGAGTGGCCCGACGGCGATGCCGGTGCGCTCCGCGATGCCGATGCGCTCTGCGATGCCGATGCGCTCCGTGATGCGGACGACGTCGTGCTGCTCCTGATCGGACGCGACGGGCCCGATCACGATCTCGACGCCGCCATCGACCGGTGGTCCACCCGCGCGGTCGACCGCATCGCCGACCTCTCGCTGGCCCACGAACGTGTCTCGCTCGCGGCGATCACCATCGGGGCGAGCGACGCGTTCGGCCCCGCCCTGCGGCCCGCCGACGCACTCGTCGCCGGTCCCGTGCTGGTCGCGCCCCAGGAGTTCGCCGGGACGGCCAGCACCTGGATCGACCTCGAGCCCGACACCGTCGGCCGGATCCCCGCGATCGTCGACGAACTCCTGGCCGAGACCCCTCGTGTCGCACTCGACGCGGACTCACGCATGGTCCCCGAGCTGGTGCGACGGCGTGTCGACGATCCCCACACGTTGGCCGACGTGGGTGCCGGCGTCGACGGCTCCCGGTTCGTCCCCGGCGGCGTCTACCTGGTCACCGGCGGCCTCGGCGACGTCGGGTTCGCGTTCGCTCACCACCTCGCGGTGACCCACGGCGTCCGCCTGGCGGTGACGTCGTCGTCGCCGCTCCCGCCCGACGACGAGTGGGACGCCTGGATCGCACGGCACGGCTCGGCCGACCCGACGAGCCGACGCATCATCCGCGTGCGCGACCTCCGTGCTGCCGGGGCCGACGTCGAGGTCCTCGTCGCAGACGTCGCCGATCCGGTCGCGGTCCGACACGCCGTCGATCGAACGGTCGAGCGGTTCGGTTCGGTCGATGGCGCCATCCACGCCGCCGGCGCGCTCGACGATCAGCTCATCGCTCTCTCCGACCCCGAGACACGGGCCGCGGTGATCCGACCGAAGGCGACCGCCGCACTCGAACTCGCCGCCGCCCTCGACACCGTCGGCGGCCACCTCCTGCTGCTGGTGTCGTCGACCAGCACCACCATCGGCACCGAGGGACAGGTCGCCTACGTCGCCGCCAACGCGGTGCTCGATGCGTCCGTCGGCCGGAGGGGACGGGTCCGGGTCGTCACGTTGAACTCAGGTGCGTGGGCCGGGATCGGCCTCGCCGCCGACGCCGCACGAGCACTCCGCCTCGGCCTCGTCGACGGCGACCCGATCGACCACCCGGTCCTCGCCTCTCGCCATGCTCTTCCCGGCGAGGACGGGGCGGTGCGCATCGCCGGGCGACTCGACGCCCGGCACGACTGGGTCGCCGGCGAGCACCGGACCGCCACGGGCACGTCCCTGCTCCCTGCCACCGGCCACCTCGAGCTGATGCTCGCCGCGTGCGCCGCCGCCGGGATCGAGCGACCGACGCTCTCCGACGTCTTGTTCATCGACCCGCTCGTCGTGCCCGACGATCGCATCGTCAGCGTGAGCGTGACGGTGCGTCCGGACGGCGATCGCCGGTGGAACCTCGAGGTCGAGAGCGACGATGGTCTCAGCCGGGGGTGGCGCACCCACTCCCAGGCCGTCGCGTCGGTCGATCCCAGCGACGCCGACGGTCACGATCTCGGCGACGGGGACTCCGGGTCGTCGGGTGCAGCAGCTCTGTTCGGCGGCGACGATCTCGCCGCTGGTTTCGATCCGATGTCGACCCAGAGGGCCTCGCTCCGGGTCGGCCCGCGATGGTCCGCCGACCAGCTCGGGATGGTCGCCGGCGAGGTCGCACGCGCCCGGCTCTCGCTGCCATCGGACCTCGAGGGCGACACCGACCACTGGCACGCCCACCCCGCGCTCGTCGACCTCGCCGTCGGCCTCGGCGCAGCCCTCCGCCCGGCGGACCTCGACGGACTCCTCGTCCCCGTGTCGCTCGACGCTCTGCGATGGCACCGCCGTCTTCCGGGGACCGTCGATGCCAGGGCGAGGGCGGTCGAGCGGACCGACCGGCGGGTCGTCGTCGACATCACGATCATGGCGGTCGACGGTGAGCCGCTCGCCGACCTCGACCATCTGGTGCTCCGCCGGCTCGAACCCGGAGCGTCGCTGCGCAGCGGGCCGGTCCCACGGACCAGCCGGTCCCGGGTGCCCGCAGGCGCGTCGAGGTTCGTCGCGCTCGCCGAGGGAGCCGGTCTGCGCGCCGACGACGCCGGCGACCTGCTCGAACGCGTGCTGTACGACGGCGCCGAACGCCTGATCGTCAGCACCGTCGACCTCGAGTCGCTCCGCGATCGGAGGGCCGACGACGACCCCGATGCCGACGACGACCAGGCTCCCCCGCCCGCCCCGGCCGGCGGGCTCACGGGTGCGCTGCAGCGCATGTGGTCCGACCTCCTCGACGTCGCCGTCGACACCGACGACGACTTCTTCGAGCTCGGCGGCCACTCACTCATCGCCATCCGGATGATCGCCCGGATCAATCGCGAACTCGGAGTCCGCCTCGCGCTCGACGAGCTGCTCGAGGCGCCCACGATCGACCAGCTGACCACCGTGCTCCGCACCGCCGATCCCGAGGTCGATGACCGGATCGCCGTCGACGACGTCCAGGGATCCGGCGACGCGGACGACGCCGACGAGACCGGGACGACGACCGATACGACCGGCGCGACCGGTGCCCGCTCGGACGCGCCGACTCGCCGGGCTCCGCGCACACTGGTGCGACTCAACACGACCGGCGACGGCACGCCCTTCACGGTCGTCCACGGGGCGGGCGGCAACGTGATGTTCCTGTCGCCGTTGGCGCGGCTGATGCGGAACCGACGTCCGTTGGTCGGCGTCCAGGCGATCGGGATCGACGGTCGCGACGAACCCGACCCGACGATCGAGGCGATGGCCGAGCGATACGTCGAGGCGCTCGCCGCCCGGACCGACGGGCCACACCTCCTCGGGGGCTTCTCCGGAGGGGGACTGATCGCGCTCGACATGGGCCGGCGACTCCAGCAGCTCGGTCACGAGGTGCGGGGCGTCGTCCTGTTCGACAGCGTGCCGCCCGGAGCGATGAGCCTGCCGCGCTGGTCGTCGCGCTGGAACGTGATCCGTCACGTCGCGACCGCCGGACCGCGAGCGACCATGCCGTACCTGAAGAACCGGTTCGGCGGTCGACTGCTGAAACTGCTCGGGCCGCAGCTCGAACACGGTGCCGAGCCGGTGCCGCCCGAGCTCCGCGACCAGGTCGAGGAAGGGGTCCGCGATCTGTACGACCATTTCACCGAGGTCGCACTGCTCCATCGACCGTCGGTGGTCGAGTTCGACGTCGCGGTCATCAAGGCCGACCTGATGTGGCCCTACCAGCCCGAGGACTACCACTGGTCGGAGTACGTCGCGGGGTCACTCGACGTGGTGACGACACCGGGCGATCACGAATCGATGTTCCGCCATCCCGACGTGACCGATCTGTGGGCGCGGATCGGCCCGATCCTCGACCGCTGGGACGATCAGCCGCACGACCAGCCGCACGACTCGCACGACCGGGCGACCTGACACGTTCCTCACCGGACCGTGACCCCGCCCTGACACCACGGAGAGCGGGAATGGGCGTACAGTCAGCGAGTGCCTCACCGACCGTCGCCCGGCGCCGCTCACCCCGTCCGGGCCCGGTCTCACGGGCCGCGCGAAACCGTCATCACCCTCCGTGGCACCGCCACGAGCGATGACCTACGCACGCTCTGCGTGAAATCACCCCACCGAACGCCAGACTCGCGCCACCCTGAGCGTTCGAAAGATGACAGGTTTGTGTCATCCGTCCAGAATCGGCTCGATCCGGTTCTTTTCAAGGCATCCGTGCGCCTTCCGATGGTAAGAGTGTGGACGTGAACGCGAGGCCAGGTGTGGGAGTGAACGGCGGTGCGGACCCGTCAGTCACCGACGAACTCTCGACCGACCCCGCCGTGATCGAGCCGAGCACCGCTCCGTCCGACGCATCGGCCGACGCCGACGTCGACGCAGAGGGTGGCTCCGAGCCGATCTACGGCCCCGGGGGGATCGAGCGACGATCGCGGAAGCGTGTCCGCCCGACCGCCGTCAAGCGGGCCATGATCGCTGCGGACTTCGCCGCACTGGTGGTCGGCGCCGCGATCGCATTCGCTGCGCAGGCCCTGCTCCGTCCCGCCCCCGGTTTCGTCGTCCTCGATCACGTCCTGCTCGTCGCCGCCAGCCTCCCGGCGTTCGCTGCCGGTGCCGCGATCAACCACCTCTACCTCGCCCGTGCGAACGAGCGCCGCATCGTCGAGGCGGGCAACGTCATCAAGACCGTGTTCACCGGTGTGGCGTTCCTCGTCCTGCTGTCGTTCGGCATCCAGTACGACTCACTCTCGCGTTTCTACGTCGGCGCACTCTTCGTCTGCGCCACGGCGGCGATCCTGTTCGAGCGTCGGTACGTCCGAGCTCGCCTCCGCACCCTCCGTGAAGAGGGCCGCATGCTCCGCCGGATCGTCATCGTGGGAACCGACCCGCATGCCATCGGTCTGCTGCACGCCTACCAGCGCAACCCGTCACTCGGGTACCAGGTCGTCGGCTTCGTCGGCGACGATGACATCGGCGAGCGCAACGGCGTCGACGTGATCGGCAAGATCGACGAGCTCGAGCAGGTCCTCCAGGCCAACCGTGTCGGCGGCGTCGTGGTGTCGCTCGCCTCGGTCGCCACCAACGAGGTCAACCAGCTGACGCGTCGGCTCACCGACGGCGGCTATCACGTCGCACTGTCCTCGGCGCTCCGCGACATCGACGTCACGCGGCTGCGGCCCCAGAGCCTCGACGGACGCACGATGATCTACGTCGAGCCGACGATCCGGCACGGATGGCGTGCGGTCGCCAAGCGGGCGTACGACATCGCTCTCGCCGGAACGGTGTTCGTGCTCACGCTGCCCATCCAGGCGCTCGCGGCGATCCTCATCACGACCACGTCGAAGGGTCCGGTCTTCTTCAAGCAGGTCCGTGTCGGCAAGGACGGCGAACTGTTCGAGGTCATCAAGTTCCGCACGATGATCGTCAACGCCGAGGAGAAGCTCGCGGAGCTCCGCGAGCAGAACGAGATGGACGGGCCGCTCTTCAAGATGAAGCACGACCCGCGCATCACCAAGGTCGGCCGCTACCTCCGCAAGTTCTCCATCGACGAGCTGCCGCAGCTCTACAACGTCCTGCTCGGATCGATGAGCATGGTCGGCCCCCGCCCGGCGCTCCCGAGCGAGGTCGAGGAGTGGGACGAGGAGACACTCGACCGCCTGCGGGTCATGCCCGGCCTGACCGGCATGTGGCAGGTGTCGGGTCGCTCCGACAGCACGTTCGAGGTCTACAAGCGGATGGACCTGTACTACGTCGACAACTGGTCGCTCGTGCACGACGTCAAGATCTGCGCCCGCACCGTCGGCGTCGTGCTCAAGGGCAGCGGCGCCTCCTGAGCCGCCCGGAGCTGCGGCCCTCGCCGTCGCTCCGCTCCGTCGACCGTCCGGCGTCAGCTCGTTGCGGCGATCGCGTCGGCCACCGCGATGGTGCGCCGGGCGTTCTCGACGTGCAGGTTCTCGATCATCCGTCCGTCGACGGTGACGACGCCACGCCCGTCGGCCACCGCCTCGTCGAACGCTGCGATGACCCGGCGCGCGTGATCGATCTCCTCGTCGGAGGGTGACCAGGCGTCGTTCGCAGGTTCGACCTGGCTCGGGTGGATCAACGTCTTGCCGTCGAATCCCATCTCCATGCCCTGGCGGCACTCGGCGGCGAATCCCTCGGGGTTCTTCACGTCGTTGTAGACCCCGTCGAGGATCACGACGTCTTCGGCCCGGGCGGCGAGGACCGACGCGGCCAGGTGCGGCACGAGCGGATGGCGACCGGCGACGATCGGCGAGCGCAGCTCGCGGGCGAGATCGTTCGTGCCCATCACGAGCACCGACACCCGGGGATGTGCGGCGATGTCGCGCACGGCGTAGATGGCGGCGGGCGTCTCGATCATCGGCCAGATCGACACCGAGTCGGGGGCTCCGGCTGCGGTGAGCCGCGCGGCGACCGCGTCGACGGCGGCGACCGAGTCGACCTTCGGGATCACGACCGCCGACGGCGCAGCGGTGGCGGCGGCGTCGACGTCGGCGGCGCCCCACTCGGTGTCGAGCCCGTTGCACCGGATGGTGAGCTCTCGCCCTCCGTAGTCCCCCGACGTCACGGCGGCGACGGCCTTCTCGCGTGCGTCTGGCTTGGCGTCGGGCGCCACTGCGTCTTCGAGGTCGAAGATGATGGCGTCGGCGGGGATGGTCTTCGCCTTCTCGAGCGCCCGCTCGTTGGCGGCGGGCATGTAGAGGACGGATCGTCGGGGTCGGAGATCGCTCATGAGTCGGCTCCTGCGTAGACGGCGGCGAGATCGGGGTCGCGGGCGGCGAGCTGCTCGGCGAGGGCCACGACGACGCGGCACTGCTTGACCGAGGCGTCGTCCTCCATCTTCCCGTCGAGCATGATCGCGCCCGTGCCGTCGCCCATGGCGTCGATGACCCGCCGGGCGTGCGCCACCTCGGCCGGGTCGGGGCTGAAGACCTTCTTGGCAACGTCGATCTGGGCCGGGTGGAGGCTCCATGCGCCGACACACCCGAGCAGGTAGGCGTTGCGGAACTGGTCCTCGCACGCCACGACGTCCTTGATGTCGCCGAACGGTCCGTAGAACGGGAGGATCCCGTGCGTCACGCACGCGTCGACCATGCGAGCGATCGTGTAGTGCCACAGATCCTGCTGGTACGTGGAGCGGGCGGCGTGGATGTCGGTCTCCCCGTCGGCTGCGGCCGGCGGGTCGTCGCGCACGAGGTAGCCGGGGTGCCCACCGCCCACCCGGGTGGTCTTCATCCGGCGGTTGGCGGCGAGATCGGCGGGCCCCAGGGAGAGACCCTGCATGCGGGGGGATGCTCCGCAGATGGCCTCGACGTTGGCCACGCCGCGGGCGGTCTCGAGGATGGCGTGCACCAGGATCGGGGTCGTGCGCTCGGCCTTCGCTTCGAGCTGCGCCAGCAGCCGGTCGACGTAGTGGATGTCCTCGGGGCCCTCGACCTTGGGGATCATCACCACGTCGAGCGCATCGCCGCACTCGAGCACCGCGGCGGTGAGATCGTCGAGACACCACGGCGAGTCGAGGCTGTTCACCCGGGTCCAGAACTGGGTGTCGCCGAACTCGACCGATTGCGCCACCTCGACCAGTCCGGCCCGCGCGGCCTCCTTCTGGTCGGCCGGGACCCCGTCTTCGAGGTTTCCGAGGAGGATGTCGACGGTCGGCGCGATGGCGGGGACCTTCGACCGCATCTTCTCGTTCGACGGCGGGAAGAAGTGGATCATCCGGCTCGGCGGGAACGGGATCTCGGTCACCGGCTCGGGTGCGCCGACGGCGAGGGGACGGAAGAAGTCTCGGGGAGGCCGCATCGCCATCGAGGCTAGGAGCGAGGTGGAACGCGACCGAAGTCACACGGTCGCGGAGGGCGCGCCGTTGGTGGGTCCACGGTCACGGCCGGTCACCTGCGAGGAACACCCGCCCGTCGGCGGTCTCGATCAGGCCGTCGTCGACGAGGCCCGCAACGATGCGCGCGTCGAAGGCGTCGGCGGCCAGCGGACCGTCGGCGAGCGCTGCCATCACCTCGCCGCGTCGCTGACGGTCGCTGCCCTCGAACCGGGCCTGACGTCCGCTGACGCCCGCGGAGCCGACCGCCGGATCGGGATCGGGGAAGCCGTCGAGACGCCAGCGACACCCCGAGCGGAGCGGGCAGTCGCCGCATGCGGGGTTCGGCCGACAGACCATCGCACCGAGGTCCATGACGACCTGGTTCCAGGTCCATCCCTCACCCAGCGGTACGGCGGCGTCGGCGGCCGCCTGGGCCCGCTTCGGGGTGAGGCGCTCACCCTCGACGCGGGCGAGGATGCGAGCGATGTTCGTGTCGACGACCGCAACGTCGCGCTCGAACGCGAAGGCCAGCACCGCCCGCGCGGTGTAGGGACCGATCCCGGGGAGCGCCAGCAGGGCGTCGAGGTCGTCGGGCAACCGGCCCCCGTGGTCGGCCACGACGGTGGCGGCCGTGGCGTGCAGGTTCCGGGCCCGACGGGGATACCCGAGTCCCTGCCACAGCCGGAGGACGTCGGCGAGAGGCTGCGACGCGCACTCGGCCGGCGTGGGGAATCGTTCGAGGAACGCCTCCCACTTCGGGATCACCCGCTCGACACGCGTCTGCTGGAGCATCACCTCCGAGACGAGGATGTGCCACGGGTCGCGGGTCCGGCGCCAGGGCAGGTCGCGCATCCGCGGCACCCCCCAGGCGAGCACCGCCCCGACGTCGATCATCGTTCTCGTGAACGTCGAACCCGCCAGACCTGTCGAGAGTTCACGAGAAGAGCGGGTGACCGGGTGTCAGTCGGCCCAGACGTCCTGGCCGTCGTAGGGACGCTTCCGCTCGGGCGCGTACTCCTTCTTCCAGATGAGCACCTTGCGCGTGAAGTAGCAGACCTCTTTGCCGTCCTGGTTGAACCCCTTGGTCTCGACGGTGACGACGCCGCGGTCGGGCTTCGAGGACGACGGCTTCACCTCGAGCACCCGCGTCTCGGCGTGGATCGTGTCACCGTGGAACGTCGGGAACTTGTGCTGCAGTGTCTCGACCTCGAGGTTGGCGATCGCCGCACCCGACACGTCGGGAACGCTCATGCCGAGGACCAGCGAGTACACGAGGTTGCCGACGACCACGTTGCGACCCTGCACCGACTCGGAGGCGAACCAGTCGTTGGTGTGCAACGGGTGGTGGTTCATCGTGATCATGCAGAAGAGATGATCGTCGTACTCGGTGATCGTCTTGCCGGGCCAGTGGCGCAGCACGTCACCGGGCGTGAAGTCCTCGAGGTAGCGGCCGAAGGGGCGCTCGTGAGTGGTCATGCCGACGACCGTACCGGGGCGCCGCCGGGGCGGACCAATGCCTCCTCGGCCGTCAGCTCGGCGAGTCAGGTGTCGCCGTCGCGGTTGATGCGATCGGCGACCTCGTCGACGCTCAACTCGACGTGCTCGTCACGGAACCCGGCGCCGTCGGTCGCCTGGATGACGTCTTCGATCGGTTCGCGTCGTCCCCACCGCAGTGCGAAGTCGATCTTCGTCTCCCCGCGGGCGGCCTCGGTGCGGGCGAGCTCGCGGAGGCGCGTGAGCCGATCCCGGCGCTCGATCTTCCACGGCCCGATCCGCAGCGAGGCGTACGCGATCGCGCCGAGGAGGATCGGGAAGAAGAACTGGGCGAGCCGGTACGCGGCGACGCCGAGGGTGGCGGTGTTGCGGGTGAGGCCGAAGCCGACCAGGACGCCGACGTACGTGATGTCGACGTAGCCGAGCCCACCCGGGGTGATCGGGATCGCAGCCAGAAGGTTGGCGAGACCGAAGGCGACGATGAGCGCGTCGATGTCGAGGGATCCGCCGAATGCGCGCAGGAACACCCAGAGCGCGGCAGCGTCGATGAGCCAGTTCGCGAGCGCGAACGTCACGACCTTGCGCAGCATGTCGCGGTCGCTGACGAGGTCCTCGACGCGTTCGCCCACTCGCCGGAGCGCGACCGCCCAGCGATCCTCGTCGACCCGGAGGCGTCGCGCGATCCATCGCACGGCATTCTCGGCGCGGCCCTGGCCTTCCATGATCCCGACGACCAGGAACGCGGCGATGCCGATCACGATGATCCCGGCGAGCGCCGCCGTCCCGTACGCCGCGTTCACGCCTCGACGCGGGATCGAGATGATGAGGCCGAGCCAGAAGACGAGGTTCAGCACGACGGCCGAGCCGATCCCGGCGGTCGCCAACGCGAACCCGGCGTCGGGACCCTTCACACCCGACAGCGTGAGCAGCCGGTAGCCGAGCGCCGATCCGGCGGCGTTCCCCCCGGGCACGACGTTGGTGAGCGCCTTGGTCGACAGCTGGATCCGGAACATCCGCCACGACGACAGCGAGTCGCCCGCGCTTCCCAGCGCGGCGCGAGTGAGGAGCGAGTAGCAGTAGAGCGCGACGACCTCGAGGCCGAATCCGAGCACCAGGAGGAACGGGTTCACGTTGCGCAGCTCGCGGGTGGCCTCGACGAACTGCGGGACCAGCGCGATGGCGTAGTAGAGGACGAGCGCGAAGAGCGCCATCCGGATGCCGAAGCCGACCGGCCGGATCCATGGCTTCTTCGACGACGAGGAGCCTCGCTCGTCGTCCGGGATCGCCGGCAACTCGCCCGTCGGCGGCGGCGTGCTCCCCCGCTCCATCTCGAACGTGGCGTCGTCCGAACCGGCCTCGTGAGCAGCGTCCGGTCCACCCGTCGCGGGGCGCGACGAATCGTCGCCGTGGACCTGGCTCACACCCCTTTCCTAGCAACTCGATGGTGTCACTGCGCGGTCATCGTGAGCCGATCTTGTTGGCACCTTGAGTCGTGACGGGTGTCAACAACGCCGAAGTCCGAGAAGCACCCAGGACGGGTGCTCGACCCTCGGGTCGGAATCCCACGCGGCAGCCGCCGCGAGAAGGAGACACGTCATGGAAGTCAACAACCAGAGCAAGGGAATCAAGTGGCGTCTGGCGCCGGCCTACCGGGCCGCTGCCGCCGCAGGAACCGTGGTGGCACTCATCGCCGCGACGGGCGCCCCCTGGAAGTGGTACTGATCTGACGATCCTCGGCCGTCGTGGTGGTGGCGATCCCCGTCGCCGCTGCCACGACGGCCGTGCCTCCCTCTCCGACGTCTCCCCCTCCACCGTCTCCCCTCACCCTTCTCCCCTCGATCCCGGGCGATGAGCGACTCCTCCGTCGACACGGCACCACATGCGGGCGCGGACCGGCGCCGGCGTCTGCCGTCGCTGTCCGGCCTCGGACATCGCGTCGACGCGTTCATCATCGCGATCACCGTCGCCTCGCTGACGGTCTGCGGCCTCGTCATCGCCCAGGAGCTGTCCCGCGGGATCGTCATCGGCGACACGGCCCTGTTCGCCGTGGTGGCGGTCCTCCTCGTCATCACCGAGGTCCGCTCCACCGCGGTCGTCCAACAATCATCGGGCGGCGCAGTGACCCCGTCGTGGGCCTTCACCTTCAGCCTCCTCCTCCTGGGATCGCCGACGTGGGCGATCCTCCTCACCGCGTTCGCCACGCTCACCGCCGACATCTCGGCCCGCAAGCCGTTCGTCAAGGTCCTGTTCAACACCACTCAGATCTGTCTCTCGCTCGGTCTGGGGGCTCTGGTTCTCTCTGCGTTCGGCGTGCACGGACCGCTGTTCGACGACATCGCCCTCTCCACGCAACGCTCGATCGCACTCATCGCGAGCGGCGTCGTGATCTTCGTGACGAA
>JBCCTP010000009.1:0-24164 GCA_039198505.1 Actinomycetota bacterium
ATGACGTTCGACACGGCGATGCTGCGCGGCGACCTCGCCGGTGCCGAGGCGTGCCTCGACTCGATGTCGGCGTCTGGCATGCTGGCGGCACCCGGTGGACGGATCGCCGGGGGCACCAGTCAGGTCCAACGCAACATCATCGGTGAGCGACTTCTCGGGCTTCCCCGCGAGCCCCGACCGACCGACACGCCGAGCTGAGCGGGCGACCCACACCGCCGATCACATCGGATCGGGGAACGGAGTCCACGTGAGCAACGACGAACTGCGGGAGAGCACTCCGGTCCAGTCGGGCAGCAGCGGACCCCCGTTCATGCTGATCGGCGTCATCCTGGTCGCCATCGGAGTCGCCGTCTTCATCTTCCAGAACGGCGACCGGGCCAACGTGCAGTTCCTGATGTTCGACGGCAACATCCGGACCTGGGTGGTCATCCTCGTGTCGATGGGCGCCGGGATCCTCCTCGACCGGGTCGTGCTCGCCTGGTGGCGACGCGCCCGACGTCGCGGCGACGGCTGACGGCCGCCGGCGGACCACCGGCGACCGCCGGACGGACACCGGCCACCACCGACGAGGACGATCGCACCCGTCGCGCCCGGGTCGAGGTGATCGTCTCGCCGCTCGATTGGAGACGGCGACATCGAGTCGCGAGAATCGACGCCCGATGCGGGTGATGTCGAGCGACCACGTGAGCGTCGCACTGCACGACCTCGGCGGATCGGGTCGGCGGCTGCTGTTCTCGCACGCCACGGGTTTCCACGGCTACTGCTATCTGCCGATCGCAGATCGCCTCGCCGCCCGATTCGACAGCTGGGCGTTCGACCACCGCGGCCACGGCTCGACTCCGCGCGATCGAACCGGAGGCGTCGACTGGGAGAAGTACGGCGACGACGCCCTCGCAGTGGCGCGATCGCTGACCGCCGGGGGCGAGGGGTCGGGGCGCGAGCAGGGCCTCGTTGCATTCGGTCACTCGATGGGCGGCGCGTCGCTCATCATGGCGGCCGAACGGGACCCCGATCTCTTCGCCGCCGTGATCGCGTTCGAACCCATCGTGATCCCGCCGCTCCCCGAGACGTCGGCGCTCGACGGGCCACTCCCCATCGCCGAGGCGGCGAGACGGCGCCGGCCATCCTTCGAGTCCTTCGACGCGGCGCTCGCCAACTACGCGTCGAAGCCGCCGATGAGCTCCTTCGACCCCGACGTGCTCCGCCTCTACGTCGGCCACGGCTTCGGACCGGCCCCCGAGGGCGTCCGCCTCAAGTGCGATCCGGAGCACGAGGCGCTCACCTTCGAGGGCGGCCACGGCCACGCCACGTTCGAGCGTCTCGGGCAGATCGACACCCCGATCGCCGTGCTGTACGGCGACGACGAGATGGGCCCGGCGCGCTTCGCTCCGGCGGTGGCCGCGGGCCTGGCGAACGGACTCGACGTCCACGTCGAGGGGGTCGATCACTTCGCTCCGTACGTGGTTCCCGACCGAATGGCCGAGCTCATCGTGTCGCTCAGCGAGAGTCTCACCACCTGAGCGCAGGACCGATTCGGCGGCCGAACAGACGGCGGCCACCGGGGATGCGCGAACCGTGTGACACCCACTTCGTACGATGACCTCGTGACCGTGATCGACGCCGACGCACCCGCTCGCGAGACTCACTCCGTGCCGGACGACCACGGCGACGGGCCGGTGTTCCCCATCCCGAGTTCGCTGTCTCCGTCTCGCGTCTCGTCCTTCACGTCGTGCCCGATGCAGTTCCGGTTCTCGTCCGTCGAGCGACTTCCCGAGGCTCCGGGCGTCGCGACCACACGGGGCAGCGTGGTCCACCTCGCACTCGAGCACCTGTTCGTGATGCCGGCCGCCGAGCGCACCGCCGCCGCCCTTCACGACTGCCTCGACCGGGCGCTCGACGACTACGCCGATCACCCCGACTACGTCGGGCTCCGCCTCGACGACGATCAGGCCGCGTCCTTCCGGCGCGACTGCATTCGACTCGTCGACCGGTACCTCGAGATGGAGGATCCCACTGCGGTGCGCGAGATCGGGCTCGAGCTCCGGCTCTCGGCGGCGGTCGGGTCGCTCGAACTCCGCGGCATCATCGATCGGCTCGAGCTCGATGCCGACGGTGAACTGGTCGTCACCGACTACAAGACGGGTCGCCCGCCGTCGGGCAACTACGAGCAGAAGAGTCTGGCGGGCGTGCATTTCTACTCGTTCCTCTGCGAGTCGGTCTTCGGTCGACGCCCGGCGAAGATCCGCCTGATGTACCTGTCCTCCGGCGAGACCATCGAGACCGTGCCGTCGGCTCAGTCGGTGCGCTTCATCGAGACCCGCACGTCCGCGGTGTGGAAGGCGGTCGAGCGAGCGTGCGACACGGGCGATTTCCGTCCACGCACCAGCCGACTCTGCGACTTCTGCAGCTTCCGCGCCTGGTGTCCGGCGTTCGGCGGTGATCCTGCGGAGGCGGCGACCGGTGCGACGGCGGCGTACGAGGCGCTCATGACCCCGGTCGCCGCGTCGGCCGGCGAGTGACCACCGACGTCGAGCCGCTCGCGCCCCCACCGGGTCAGGCGCAGCTCGGTCCGCTCGTCGACCGGTTCGACGCCGCCGCCGACCGAGCGCTCGAGCACCTGCGAGGCCGCCCGTTCGTCGACCGGATCTTCCTGCTCGCCAGCGAGTACGGCGACTTCAGCGCCATCTGGCACGGCGCCAGCCTGATCCGCTGCGTGTTCACGCGACGGCCCGATCAGGTCGTCGTGCTCGCCGCCGCCCTCGGTGCCGAGTCGCTCATCGTGAACCAGGGCGTCAAGAGGGTATTCCGGCGACCGCGCCCCACGGTCGCCGGCGACGCCCGGCTCCCCGTGCGACGACCGTCCACCTCGTCGTTCCCGTCGGGCCACGCCAGCGCCGCGGCGTTCGCGGCCACCGTTCTGAGCCAGTGGGACCGACACCGGGCGGGCTCGCTCTGGTACGTGCCGGCCGCCGTGGTCGCGGTCAGTCGCGCACACGTCCGGATCCACCACGCCTCCGACGTCGTCGGCGGGATCATCGTCGGGCGAGCACTCGGCCTCGTCGCCCGACGGGCGCTCCGGCGCTGGGGTCCGGTCCACTGACCTCGGCCGCCGACCACGACGTACAGTCGATCGCTCATGGCGATCACGTACGACGACACGATGTCCGACGCGGAAGCGCTCATGTGGCGCATGGAGAAGGACCCGTTCCTGTCGTCCACGTTCGCCTCGGTCACCATCCTCGACCGCGCCCCCGACTTCGACCTGTTCCGTCGCCGCATGATCGGTGCGGCGCTCAAGATCCCGCGGCTCCGCCAGGTGGTCCGGTCGTCGCCGGGCAACCTCGCACCGCCTCGCTGGGTGTTCGACAGCGACTTCGACATCGACCGCCACGTTCGTCGTGTCGCACTGCCGTCACCGGGTGACGACCGTCAGCTCTTCGATCTCGCCACGACGATCACCGCCGATCCGTTCGACCGGGTGCGACCGCTGTGGCAGTTCACCATCGTCGAGGGCCTGAGCGGTCGTCGTGCGGCACTCATCCAGAAGATGCACCACACGATCGCCGACGGCGAGAGCGGCGTCCGGATCAGTCTCGAGTTCCTCGACTTCGAGCGGGACGCCATCCCACCCGAGCTCCCCGACGAGGACGAGATCGCAGAGGCCGAGGAGGAATCCGACGACGAGTCGGGCGCCGCCGACGTGCTCCGCGACATCGTCAACGCGTCGTTGCGAATTCCTCTCGGTGTCGCACAGCAGGTCCGAGAGCTGCTCGCTGATCCGGCACAGATCCCCGATGCAGGGAACTCGGCGATCCGCTCGATGATCGGTGTCGCCGACACGTTGGGCGAGACCGACGGGGCGCGGTCACCACTGTGGACCGAGCGGTCGCTGGGCCGACACTTCGAGGCCGCGTCGATCCCCTTCGCCGAGACCAAGTCGGCCGCCAAGGCTCTCGGCGGCACCCTCAACACGGCGTTCGTCACGATCGCCACCGAGGCGGTCGCTCGCTATCACTCCGAGCTGGGCGCGCCCGTCGAGTCACTCCGAGCATCGATGGCGATCAGCACGCGCACCGCCGACAGTGGAGCGAACGCGTTCTCGCTGGCGCGGATGCTGGTGCCGACCGGCGACATGGGGATCGACGAGCGTTTCCGAGCGATCGACGAGGCCACACGTGCCGCCGTCGAGGCGAACGAGTCCGCCTCGCTCGACACCCTGGCGGCGGTCGCGGTCACGCTCCCGACGTCGCTGATCTGCCGGCTGGCTCGGCAGCAGTCGCAGACGGTCGACTTCGCGACGTCCAACGTCCGTGGATCGAAGGACCCCGTGTACTGCGCTGGTGCGCAGCTCCTGTCGAACCACCCGATCGGCCCGCTGAGCGGAGTGGCGTTCAACCTCACGCTGCTGAGCTACCTCGGCAAGCTCGACCTGGGGCTCAACACCGACACCGCGGCGGTGAAGGAGCCCGAGATGCTCCGCCGACTGATCCTGGAGGCGGCGCACGCGCTGGCGGCGTTCGCCGAATGACGAGCGGGGCCGGACGGTGCTCGGTGCCGCGCGCGTCGGAGGCTCTCGGCCCGACGGGCGAGAACGGGTCAGGCGGGGTCGGCGGCCGGCTGGACGTCGCTGATCACGTCGACCGGCGAACCGGAGTCGGTGAGCAGTGTGCGAACGTCGAGAAGCAGGTCGGCGACCTCACCGGATGACACCAGTTCACGCTGCATCATCTGGGCGAGGGCTCCGTCGATCACTCCGAGGGCTTCGTCGATGACGGCCTCGTGAGCGGTGACGTCGGGTCGCTGATCGGTCATCGCCTTGGACCGTACCCGCGCGGCGGGAGGCGCACGCGCCTCTGGTCGAAGTTCACAGGTTCGTCACGGCGCGTTGACACGAAACGGAGATTCCGATGACCGCCCGTGGCAGAGGACCACTCCTGCGCGCGAAGCCGGACGTACGATGCCGGCATGGAGCTGCCATGGAGCTGAACGGGCGGAACGTCGTGGTCACCGGAGCGGGGCGCGGAATCGGCGAAGCGTTGGCGCGCGCCTTCCACGCAGAGGGCGCCAACGTGGTCTGCGCCGATCTCGCCGGAGCCGAGTCCGTGGCCGACTCGCTCGGCGACCGAGCCGCCGGGCTGACGGCCGATGTCTCCACTCGGGAGGGCAACCACGGCCTCGTGTCCGCGGCCGTCGACGCGTTCGGTCCGGTCGACCTGTTCTTCGCGAACGCCGGTGTCGGCGTCGGCAGCGACCTCGCGTCCACCGACGAGGCCACGTGGGACCTCGCGTTCGCCGTCAACGTCCACGCGCACCGGTGGGCCGCGGAGGCGCTGCTCCCGGCGTGGCTCGAGCGGAGCGAGGGGTACTTCTGCTCGACCGCCTCGGCGGCCGGCGTGCTCGCCCAGATCGGGTCCGCTCCGTACACGCTCACGAAGCGTGCGGCGGTCGCGTTCGCCGAATGGATGTCGATCACCTACGGCGACCGTGGCATCACGGTCAGCTGCCTGTGCCCCCAGGGCGTCAACACCGACATGTTGCACGCCGGCGACGACGCCCTCCCCGGCGGCAACGTGGTGAAGGTCGCCGCCGAGGTCCTCGAACCCGAACAGGTGGCCGCCGACTGCGTCGACACGATCCGGGCGGAAACGTTCTTAGTGCTCCCCCATCCCGAGGTCGCCGACTACATGCAGTTCAAGGCCACCGACCCCGATCGATGGCTCGGCGGGATGCGCAAGCTCCAGCGCCGCGTCATGGAAGGCTGACGAGACCCGTCCGCCCGGCGCGGCGTCGCCCATGTACCGATCCGCCGCCGCACTCGGCCGCCTCGGCCTCCGGCCCGCGGAGGCGATCCGGTTCCGACGCAACGACAAGGGCCGCTATGTCGTCGGCAAGGTCGAGGGCATCGAGATCGACGGCAGCATCACGCTGCGCGATCCCGACGGCTCGGCACGTTCGCTCCGACCGGAGCGGGTCGAGATCCGCCGACCGGGATCGCGTGGCCGGCTTCGCTGGCAGACCGTGAGCGACGTCGCCATCACGTGGGAGCAGCTCGAACTCTTCGAGAAGCCACCCGAGCCGGAGGAGTCGGAACCCGGCCGGAGGGTCACGATCCGCCGCGACCAACCGACCCTGTTCGACCAGGCCTGACACTCGGATCGGGCCGAGCCCCTGACGTCAGCCGGTCCGGATCGAGCTCTCGAAGCGAGCCGTCCGGCGGCCGAACGCCACGAGCGCTCCCGGCAGGATCGGGCACGCCACCGCCTGCTGGAGCCGGTGCCAGGTGCGATGGACCGGATCCCACACGAACGTGCCGTTGAGCGATCCCCGATCGACGAGACGGACATCCCATCCGGCGAGCTCGACCGACGCGTGGACCCGCGAGAGGGTCGCCACGTCACCGCCCGGGGACAGTGAACGTGAGCGCCCCGCCGCCACCTCGGGGTGTTCGCCGGGAGCGCGGCCGACGATGACGTCGTCGGCGATCTCGAACGCCTCACCCGAGTCGAACACGAGGACGCCGAGTGGCGGCCGCTCGGCACGCACGACGACGAAACTCGACTGGTGCATCGCGATCCCGCAGTGCGCGCAGAACTTCGCCGACGGATGGTTGAAGTGGCCGCGGGAACAGCGGATCCCCTCGACCTCGGGCCGCTGCGGCACCGCGCCGCCGAGCTGGCTGAGCTGTCGCCCGCTCGAAGGTGGGATCTCGGCGGGTGCGACGGGTGGCGTTCCCACGTGGTCGAGGGACGGGTCGGGCTCCGGGCCCCCAGGCGCTGCCGCGACGGCCTCTGGCTCGATCGACCCCTCGATCGACGCGGTCCGGAACGTCGCGATGAGCCCACCCGACGGGACCACGCCGTCGACGAGATCGACGATCGGCGATGCGCCTCCGGCGGCGAGCGACGGCGGCCCGACCACGATCGAGTCGAGGCGGCGAAGATGTCGGACCATCGGTTCGCGCTCCGGCGTCGACCAGTGTTCGCTCCCGAGCGACGCATCGGCGCGGGCACCGGCGTCGACCAGGCCGCTCGCGATCGAGTCGACCTCGCCGTGGACCACCACGTGCACACCGTCGACCGACGGAACCGCCAGCAGCACCGCCGGATACGGCCCGGCGTCGCCTGCGCGCAGCAGCTGGGCGAGACGCTCGACGACCGAACGCGGGTCGTCGCCGGCGGGCGGGATCGTCCGCACGTGTCGGACCACCACCGCACGAGCGACCGGGTCGCCCGCCCCGACGAACGCCACCGCACCGGGGCGAGCGACGACGACCGGACCGTCGGGGGTGCCACCTCCGAGAGGACAGACGTTCAGCTCGGGTGCGCCGGTCGACGCCGGTCGGTCGGTCGGCGGATGGTCCGTCATGGCGCTCACCAGGCCGCTCCGTCGAACACCCGACCGCCCCGGAAGCGCCAGCGGAGCAGGAAGATGCGGATCGGGCCGTTGGCCACGAGCCACATCACGATCCACGTGGACACGGCGTGGACCACGAACGTCGACCCGGTCGCCGGTGGCTCGCCGTCGAGCACCCACCAGACGAGGATCGCCTCGGGAACGACGGTGATCAGTCCGAAGAGCATCGGCCAGTCCTTCTCCCACCGGAACTGCTGAGCGAGGTGGTAGAGCGGCTCCCACACGATCACGCCGAAGAGGGCGAGCCACCCGAGCGCAGCGAACAGGGTCGGGTACAGGTCGGACGTCGCGCCACGTCCCCCGAGGAACGAGTCGCTGGCGGCTCGCGGGAGAAAGGGCGAGACGAGCAGGGTCCAGGGCACACCGACGACGACGATCAGGAAGAGTCGTGTCTGGATGCGTCCGATGAGTGTCGGGGTCATGGTGTCTCCAGTCGGGCGGGCAGGTCGGGCATCGGGCAGCAGTCGGTCAGTCGGGCAGACGGGTCACTCGACGGAACGGTTCCGGGCCCATCGCCACCACTGGGCGGCGGATCGGCCGATTCCGATGCGGTTCGTGAAGCCGGTGGCCGCGAGGTCGTCGGCGATGCGGAGGGCGGCGTACTGCAGACCGAGGAACGAATCGACCCCGGCGTAGTAGCCACCGAGGGTCGCCGAGCCGCTGGCGTACATCCGGCCCGGCTCGGTGCGGGTCCCGCGCACCTCGAAGGAACGCTCGACGTCGAGTCGGCCCATCGGGTTGCGGCCGGCCCCGCCGTGATCGAGAAGGTCGGCCAGGAGGGCCGACGAGCGGATGTCGCCTTCCAGGCCGGTGCAGTCGACGATGAAGTCGGCGGTCAGCTCCGACACCGCCGAGTTGGCCGCCGCCAGGCGGAGGGCGAGCCGATGGTCGCCCTCCGGCTCCACCGAGTCGACGACGCCCTGCGTCACCGAGTACCAGCCCTCCCGGCGAGCCTGCTCCATCTGCTTCTGCCAGAGCTTGCGCTTGGGCGTGTGCGTGCCGCCGAGCTGCTCGTAGAGCGCCTTGCGCTCGTCGCCCTCGAGGCGGTCGAAGTCATCCTTCAGCTGTCCACCCCACGACGACTTGGGCCAGTTGAATCCCTGGTACGCGAGTCCGTTGCCTCCGTGCCGGCGGGCGAAGCGCGACCGCTTCTGGGGTCCGTGCACGAAGGTGCGGAGCAGGTGGACGATCTGGGTCTGGGCACCGTGGTGCATCCGATCCTCCATCAGTCGCTGGAGGATGCGGCTGGCCACGATGCCTCCGCCCCGCACCACGACCGTGCCGCCGCGCTTGCGGAGCGTGTCGTACACGTGCTCGTGAGGTTCGTAGGCGTTGACCACTCGCACTCGGTCGCCGTGTGTGTCGCGGAACCGCTGGAGGTCGGGCAGGAAGGTGAGTCCGGGGTAGCCCACGGCGACGTGGGCGAAACTGCTGCGCACCACCACACGGGGGGCGCTGCCGTCGGCCGGGCGGTACGCCGTGAAGTACCCACCGCCGTGGCGGCGGCGGATCATCCGGACCTGACCACGCCACGACATCTCGTCGAAGCCGATCCGTTCGGCCTCCTTCGCCATCGCCTCGAACGCCTGCCCCGCTCGTGGGGTGTAGAAGTCGGTGAAGATCGGCTCGGTCAGCACGTTGAACAGCGGAGCGATCGTCTTCTCGTTCCAGGCCTCGCGCACCGAGTATCCGGGGAAGCCCCAGACGTTGTCGGGGCAACCGGTCGAGTCGGAGCGCAGCCGCTCGTGGCGCGGGATCTGTGAGACCTTCGTGAGGTACTCGTACGTCTGCCACGGCGTGTCGATGTTCCCGATCACGCGCAACGACGACGTCGGCAGGCCCGAGATGCGCAACACGTCGGCGAGGATGAACGAACCGATCCCTCCGCCGATCGACACCATCGGGACGTCGACGACCGGCAACCGAGCGGCTGCGACCAGCTCGTCGGTCCAGATCGACGTGGCGCGCAGCTCGTCGGTGAGGTCGGGAACGCCGCCGGTCGGCGGCGCTGGTGTGCCGGGCGGTGTGGCAGGTGGTGGGCTGAGCTGTTCGTTCGTCATCGGTGGCGCTTCGGTCGAGGTCGTCATCACGAGGTTCCGACGTCGCCGGGCCCCGTCCGGTTCGAAGATCGTCGCGCGATCTCCCGTCGGGCGGCGCGTCGGTAGTGTCAGGACATGGCCACGCCCGATGCCGTCGCCGAGGAGCGCGAGCGTCTCGCCGTCCAGGCGGCGGCCGGGGACACCGCCGCGCTCGACCGGCTGCTCGCGTCGATCCGCGCCGACGTGGTGCGCCACTGCGGCCGGATCCTCCCCAACCCGCTCGACGCCGAAGAGGCCGCTCAAGACGTCCTCGTCACCGTCGCCACGAGGATCGATCGGTTCGAGGGCCGCTCGAGGTTCTCGACCTGGCTGTACCGGGTCACCACGAACTCGACGCTCGACACGTACCGCAAGCTGAAACGACGGGCGAGCACGGTCGACATCGATGACCTGAGCCTCTCCACCGATCGACGTACCAGCGTGCTGGCGGGCAACCGGATCGATCTCCTCGAAGCGGTCGAGCAGGTCGACGAGAAGTACGCGATCGCGGTCCTGCTCCGCGACATCCACGATCTCGACTACCCCGAGATCGCCGAGGCGCTCGACATCGCCGAAGGGACGGTCAAGAGTCGAATCCACGAGGGCCGGCGCCGCATGCGCATCCACCTCGACCGCTGACCCGCCTTCACGTCAGCACATCTCCACGAAGCCGCAGGATGCGCTGACGCGGACCCG
Organism: Actinomycetota bacterium; assembly: GCA_039198505.1. GTDB lineage: Bacteria > Actinomycetota > Acidimicrobiia > Acidimicrobiales > Ilumatobacteraceae > Ilumatobacter_A. The sequence goes on from JBCCTP010000009.1 coordinate 10,188, forward strand.
TGAGGATGGGTGAGGCCGGCGAGTCAGGCGGTGTGACCGCGGAGTGCGAGCCAGAGGCGTTCCAGGGACCGGATCACCACATCGACCGCCGATCGTGCGCCGAACGGCACGGTCCCGCTGTCCTGGTAGCCGCGCCAGTCGGCATGCACCTGACCGGCCACCTCGACCAGGTCGGCGAGGGGCAGCGCGGGCGCACCGAGCCGGACACCCGGATCGGTCTCGAACAGGATCCGGCGCAGGTCGGACCGGCGCGATGCCGGCAACAGGAGCCGACCCGCCACCTCGTCGCGCAGTCCGGAGATGTCGGAGATCTCGGGCACCTCGAAGCCGAGTGTCTCGACGCGGTCACCGATCCGCACCCACGACTCGGACAGCGACACCGAGCCCGCACGACGGACGTCGGCATCGAGCTGCGCCAGAGCTGCCGACGCACGCACGACGTCGCGGCGCCGGTCGACCGTGCCGATCGCGCCCGTGAGTCGATCACGCGCATCGGCGACGGGATCCTCGTCCAGGCGGACGTGCACCGCGGGGCCCGCCGACGACGACGCCAGCACGTCGGCGCACGAACGGGCGGTCACCCCCGAGCCGGTGACGAGGACGTCGGATTCGGCGACCCGGACGTCGGTCGGCGCGAGATGCAGGACGACGAACCGGCCGAACGATCCGCTCTCGACCGCCGCACGGACCTCGGCGGCGTCCTGGGCGCTCCCGACCACGGCGATGCGACACGGGCCGTCGAGCCGCTGGTCGACGGTCACCGACCGCTCGGCCCCGAACGCGTCGAGCAACGCCGCGACTCGACCGCGCAACCCGCTGAGATCCCCCTGGCGGCGAGAGGCCGGATCCCGCCGACGCGGGTCGAGGATGCTGTCTCCTGCGTGCACGTCGATCGACCGCACGGCCTCGGCGAGTTCATCGGCGGTCTGGAAGCGTCGGTCGGGATCGGGATCGAGGCCGACCCTCACGACGTCCTGCCACTCGCGCGGGAGATCCCCGCGGTGCGATGTGAGCTCGAGCGCCGGTTGCTGCCGAGTGCGGCCCACGTCGCTGAGGGTGCTGGCGTCGAACGGCGCGACCCCGGTGGCGAGCTCGAAGAGAATCGCCGTCGCCGAGTACACATCGGCCCGCAGGTCGAGCTCGGCGGTCGTGCGGGCCTGCTCGGGGGGCATGTACGCCGGTGTTCCCGCCGCCTGCGTGAACCCGGAGCGGGCGATGGTGTCCTTCGCCAATCCGAAGTCGGCGAGCACCATGAGTGACGCGTCGGTCCCCCCGGTCAGCGTCGACTCGTGGCGCCGCGCCGAGCGGAACAGGACGTTGCTCGGCTTCAGGTCGCGATGCACGATCCCGAAGTCGTGCACGATCGCGAGACACCCGGCGAGCTCGATCATCAACGCAGCGATCTCCGAGCTCGAGAACCGCTGAGCTCGCTCGTTGCGCTCACGGAGACGATCGGCGAGCGTGCCGCGATCGGCGTAGGTCATCACGAACATCGGCTGACCGCTCGCCAGCTCGTCGACGGCGAACACCCGCACGATGCGCTCGTGGTCGATCCGGCGCATGATCTTCGCCTCGTCGATGAACCGTCGTCGAACGTCGTCCTGCCGTGCCCAGTTGTCGGCGAGGACCTTGATCGCCACCGGGTCGTCGAGCAGCTCGTCTCGCGCCAGCCAGACCGTGGCGAACGCCCCCGCGCCGAGATCACGCTCGATGAGGTAGTGCCCGATCCGATCGCCCGGTCCCATCGCCACGGGACGGTACCTTCGGGGCGTCCCCCCGTGGGGGCGACGGGTCGGGTCGACGGCGTTTCGTGTCTCCGCGAACCACGAGGGCACCGGCGACGTCAAAGGAAGCGTGAACGATGACGACGGACAGGCGACGGTGAACGACTCGGCGCGTGACGGCTGGGTGCTGGCGATCGACTTCGGGACCTCCTTCACGGTCGCGGCCTCGCGCATCGGCGACCGACCGGCCGAGGTTCTCGAGATCGACGGTGAACGCCGCGTGCCGTCGGTGCTCCTCCTCGACGAGGACGGCGACATCGTCGTCGGCCGCGCCGCCGAACACCTGGCGGCCACGAACCCCGGCCGGTTGCTCCGGGCCCCGAAGAGCCGGCTGGGGGAGCCCGCGCCCGTCGTCCTCGGCGGGACGCCCTTCCCCGTCCGCACGCTGGTCGCCGACCTGCTGCGCCACATCTACGAGAACGCCGTGCGGTACCACGGGTGCGAGCCCGACGAGGTGCGCCTCACGCATCCGGCCACCTGGAGTGGCCCCCGACGACGTCAGCTCGTCGAGGCCGCGGCGACGGCGGGCATCGACGATCCCGTTCTGGTCCCCGAGCCGGTGGCGGCAGCGATCGCGTACGCCGACGACGGCGCCGTCGACCCGGGCGGCCACGTCCTCGTCTACGACCTCGGCGGCGGAACGTTCGACACGGCCGCACTCGAGTCGTCTCCCGACGGCTTCGTCGTGCTCGGACGACCCGGCGGCGATCCGCGACTCGGGGGTGAGCTCTTCGACGAGCTGTTGGCGCAGTCGATCGGCGAGCAGCTCGACAGCGGGGTGTTCGAGCGGATCCAACTCGCCGAGGACGAACTGTGGCGTCAGGCGGCGGCGGGACTGCGGCGCGAGTCGCGTCGGGTCAAGGAGGCCCTGTCGTCACACCCGTACGCGGAGCTGTTGCTCGGTCTGCCGACCGGCATGGTCCAGCAGCGGGTCGTGCGCGAGCAGCTGCACGAGGTGATCAGCCCGTACATCGAGGAGTCGGTCGACGTGATGCGTCAGACCGCATCGGGCGCCGGGCTCGATCCGGGCGACGTCGCCTCGATCTATCTGGTCGGCGGCGCGAGCCGCACACCACTGGTCGAGGAGCAGGTCCGCGCGGCATTCCCCGGGGTCCCGGTCTCGCGCCGGGGGGACCCGAAGGGCGTGGTGGCGCTCGGAGCCACGAGCCCGCACGCGACACCGACGTCGTTGGCGCAACGCAACAGCGTCGACACTGCGTCCACCGTCGAGCACCCGGCGCCGCCGCCGCCCGCTGGACCGATCGATCCTCCATCCAGCGATCCTCCATCCAGCGATCCTCCATCCAGCGAGGTGTCGAGTCAGCCGTCCGGTCGAGCACCCCAACCAGCACCCAGTGCACACGACGGGTCACCGTCGACGGTCGTCGGCGGTCCCGATCCGAGCCGTGTCGAGTCGATCGCTCCGACAACCGCCGGGGCTGCGGCGGGAGCCGCCGGCGGGTACCCATCGGTCCCGCCGGTCGGCCCGTACCAGGGAGGCACCACGCCGCCGGGCGCGACCTCCACCGTCCGCACCTCGGACGATGCGCGTCAACGCACCACCAAGGTCGCTGCGCTGACCGCCGGCGGCGTGGTCGCCGCGGCCGGCCTGATCACCGTCCTCGCACTCAACGCGGGTGGTGACGACCTCTTCGAGGGCGCACCGACGACGGCACCCGACGACAGCTCGGGCGGGGCGACCGCATCTGCGGGCGACACCGTCGACGTGACGCCGACCGTCCCCGTCTCGACGACGCCGCTGCCCGCCTCCACGACCACGACGACCACGACCACCTCCACCACCACGACGACGACCGTCGCCCCCACGACGCTCGCGCCACAGCCGACCACACCCACCCGGGACGAGGTGTTGCGGGCGCTGATCAACCCCACGCAGATCGACCCCACGTTCACCCCGACCGAGATCCTCGAGGGCGGTGAGCCGTTCTGCACGGCGCCCGACGACGTCGGGAACCTCATCAGCGAGGCCGTCGCGTTCGAGCGGATCGTGGCCGGCCCGATCGTCGAACAGATCTCGCACGGCATCGACGCGTTCGACTCGCCGGCGTCGGCCCAGACGTCGTTCGACGGCGCCGTCAACGCGGTGAGCAACTGCGACCGGACGACCTTCACGGTCGAGGGTTTCACCTACGACATGCTCATCCTGGTGCAGCCGCTCGACGAAGCACAGCGGGCCATCTACCCGTGCGCCGATCAGGCGGTTCTGATCGCGACCACGCTCACGAACGGTCCCCCGGCGGTTCCAGCGCTCACCCAACAGGCACAATCGGTGCGCTGCGGATCGAACGTCTCGACGACGTCGATCGTGGTGACGGCCGGCGTCGAGTACCTCGCGCTCGAGCAGAACCTCCTCGAGTTCGTCGAAGTGTCGACGATCGCAGGATTCGGCCTGACCAACCTGCCCGGATCGACCTGACCGACGTTTCGGAGAGGAATTCCGAACCAGAGGACGATCGGCGTCGTCGGAAGAGATGACGCACACCACCGTCGGCCACGCCGACACGATCCTCGGAGTTCGACATGTTCCTCACCGTTCTCGATGGCCCGCTCACCGGGCGGACCTACTCACTCGACCGTCCGGTCGTCGTCGGCCGCGACGCCGACTGTGACATCGTCCTCGACGCCGACGAGCGTGTCTCGCGGCGCCACGCCACCCTCACCGCCACCGGCTCGGGCTCGGTGCGGATCGACGACCTCGGCTCGACCAACGGCGTGCACGTCGCGGGTGGGCGCATCGACCGGTCGACCACGGTGTCGAACGGGGGCGTCGCCACCATCGGACGCACCCGCATCTCGATCACCGCGGCACAGCAGGCCAGCGGCCCGGCGACCGTGATCGGTGGGCCGGGCGCACCCGGATCGAACAACGTCGCCGACGCCACGGCCGCCGGAGCTCACGCACGGACCGGTCACGGCTCCACTCCGGCGGGCGCCGTGACCGGGCCGCCGGTGGTCGGTCTCGGATCGGCCGCTCCGGCTCCGCCCGCCGCCGGCGTTCCGGTCACGCCCACCCCGGCCAGCTCGGGAAAGGGCAAGCGGACCCTCGCCTGGGTCGCCGGCCTCGCGGTGCTCGGCGTCGGGTCGGTGGTCGCTGCGGTGTCGCTGAACGGCGCCGGCGAGGACGCGCCGACCGGCGAGCTCACCGCCGCACAGATCACCGAGCGCAGCTCGGACGGCGTGCTGCAGGTGCAGGCCGAGATCGACGGTCAGCTGATGGGCACCGGCACCGGCTGGGTCTACGACCTCGACTCGGGTCTCATCGTGACGAACTACCACGTCGTCGGTGTGGGCACGGAGTTCTCGGTCGGCACCGGCCCGGCTCGCCGTCCCGCCCAGCTCGTCGGAGCCGCACCGTGTGACGACCTCGCCGTGCTGCGTGTCGACCGGACGAGCGACCTGGTCGAGCTCGAGATCGGCGAGCAGGCCGAGCTCTCCAACGGCGACGACGTCGTCGCACTCGGCTACCCGGCGACCGCATCGCAGACGCCGTCACTCGTGACGAGCACCGGCACGGTGTCGAGCCCCCGGACGTCGTTCGACGCGCCGGCGCTCGACCTCCCCCGCTACCCGAACGTCGTGCTGACGCAGACGCCGATCAACCCGGGCGACTCCGGCGGACCACTGCTCGACACCGAGGGACGGGTCGTCGGTGTCAACAGCGCCGGGTCGAACGTCACGCAGAACCAGAACTACGCGATCGGCGCCGATCGGCTCCGTGAGCTGCTCCCCCAGCTCGCCGCCGGCGACTCGATCGGCTGGAACGGGTTCGTGTTCCGCTTCCCCGGCTCGCCCGACGAGGTCGCGGCGCTCGGCTACGACCCGCTGCTCTTCGGTCAGGCGGTGTTCGCACTCGACGCCGTGCCGCAGTCGCCCGCGGCGAACACCGGGATCTTCCGGGACCTCGACGGTCTGCCGGTGCCCATCGTCGCCGTCGACGGCGTGCCGATGGACGGAACGTTGCAGACTCTGTGCAGCCAGATCGGCGACCTGCAGCGAGGCGACACGAGCTCGTTCACCGTGACCGACGGATTCGATCTCTTCGACGTCCGCTTCGACTTCGCGTGACGACACGAGACGATCACCGACGCCATCACCGAACGACGACCGAGACGATCACCGGGACAGATCAGGATGGACTCCACCACCTTCGACACCCTCGTGGCGATCGCCGTCATCGTGGCCGCCGCCCGGGTGGTCGGCTCGGGTGCCGTCCGGCTCGGCCAGCCCCGGGTCGTCGGCGAGATCGTCGCCGGTCTCCTCCTCGGCCCGACCCTTCTCGGGTCGTGGAGCGACACGATGGTCCCGTCCGACGCCCGCCCGATGCTGGCGGCTGTGGGCGACGTGGGCCTCACCCTCTTCATGCTCGTGGTCGCGGTCAACATCGACTGGGGCCGTCTCGCCGGACGCGGCCGAGCCGTGGCGATCGTGTCCGGCTTCAGCCTCTCGATCCCGGCGGCCGGTGGCGCCGTCGCAGCGATCTGGTGGTGGAACGACGATCACGTCCCGGGGTTCGGCACCGACGCCGCGCCGTCGGCTGCGTCGTTCGCCGTGCTGGTCGCCACTGCGGCGAGCGTGACCGCGTTGCCGGTGGCGGCCAAGATCCTCGCCGAACGCGGCCAACTCGGAGACGACGTCGGTCGGATCGGCATCAGCGTGGCGGCGGTGTCCACCGCGGCGATGTTCATCGGCCTGGGCATCGGTCTCGACCTGGTCGACGGATTCGACGCCGGAGTGCTCGCGGGGCGACTGGTGGGCGTGGTCCTCCTCGGCGTCGGCGCCGTCATCGCCATCCGGGTCATCGCCGTCGCAGTGCGCTGGTGGAGCGGACGGTCCGAGTCCGAGTGGATCCCCGAGCGGGCCGGCGTGGTGGCGGTCGCCGTCGCTGCCGCACTCGGTACGGGAGCGCTGACCGACCGGATGGGTCTCCACGCCATGATCGGCGGCTTCCTGTTCGGAGTCGTGCTCGAGCGGGGCGTCAGTCTGGGATCGCTCGATGTCGACGTGGTTCGCTCGCCGGTGGTCGGATCGATCGGTCCGATCGTCGACGTCGTGCTCCTCCCCGTCTTCCTCGCCGTGGCCGGCCTCCGCACCGATCTCCGGGAGACCAACGGGTCGGTGTTGCTCACGGCCGGCGTCCTGCTCGCCATCGCGGTGATCGGTCGTTGGTCGGGCGCCTATGCGGGCGCGCGACTCACGGGTCTTCCGGACGCCTCCTCCCAGACCCTCGCGGGCCTGCTCAACTGCCGCGGCCTGCTCATCCTCGTGGTGGGACTCGCCGCCACCGAGGCCGGCGTCTTCACCCAGCAGCTCCAGATCGCCGGTGTGGTCGTCGCACTGGCGACCACGGCGATGACCGGTCCACTGCTCAGGCGGGCCGATGTCGCCGCATCAGCGGTCCCGGCCGCAACGTGAGGCTCCGGGACGGGAGGTTCAGGTCTCCGCGATCCAGGCCGAGATGATCTTGCCGGCGATCGAGATCTCGGGCGGCACCATCGGCAGGTCGTCCTTGCGGTACCAGCCGGCGTCGAGGATCTCCCCTTCCTCGCACACGATGTCGCCACCCGTGTAGTTCGCCCGGAACCCGACCATCAGGCTGTGGGGGAACGGCCACGGCTGGCTGCCGACGTAGCGCACGTCGTCGACGTCGACGCCGACCTCCTCCTTCACCTCGCGGACGACGGCGCCTTCAAGGTCTTCGCCGGGCTCGACGAAGCCGGCGAGGCACGAGTACATCGGGATCGGGAAGCGCACGCCGCGGGCGAGCAGCGCCTCCTGGTCGGGACCCGGATCGCCGCGCGTGACGAGCGCGATCATGGCGGGCGCGACCCGGGGGTAGGCGACGAGCCCGCACGACGGACAGATGAGCCCACGCTCGCCCTCGGACGGTCGCGTGCGATCGCCGCACTGACCGCAGAACCGGTGGGTCCGCGCCCACTCGGCCACCTGAACCGCTCGCCCGGCGGCGAGCCACTCGGCGTCGGAGGCCACACCGAAGTAGGCCCTGAGGTCGAGCGCCGCCCCGTACGACGGGTCGTCGGCATCTTCGGGCACGTCGACCGCCCACCAACCAGCACCCTCGACCACACCGACGAAGTGCCGCGACCACGACTCGTCCTCGACGCGATCGTCGACGAACACCGTGATGGTCGACCCACTGCCGATCACGTTGACGAACCGGTGGTCGCCGTCGAAGTCGTCGGGAAGGTGGTTGAGAGCGGCGTACCGCGTAGCGGTGTTCAGCGAGACGAGGGCGAGCTCGGACCGAAACGACACAGCGCCATTGGTACCACCCATCGCCCGTCACCCCTGCGTTCTCGCGCTCGGTCGCACGTGAGAGCACCGCGAGACACGACGGCGCGGTCACTCGTCGAGCAGGTCCTCCATGACCGACACCTCACCGGAGGTCGATGGTCGGAGGAGACCCGGCAAGCGCTGGAACTCGAGGTCGGGCGGGGCGTCCACGGTGGAGATCGCCGTCCACCGGCCGCCGTCGGCCCACATGATCCAGTCGAAGAACTCGTCGTCGACGTCGTTCGTGTATCCGGCGACCTCGCGCCCGTCCGCGAGCCCGACCGTCACCCGTCGCTCGCCCTCGAGCGCGTACCGAGCGGTCTCCATCGGGTTCTCCGTCTCGACCGGCCACACGGAGAGGGCGAGCTCGAAGTCGCCGACGGACGACGTCTGGTCCGACTGCCGAATGGCATCCGCGTCGTACCCGACGCGCACCCCGCACGCAGGAGCGCTCCCGCCGGTCGCTGCTGTGAGGAACGAGATCCGGTGTTCGGACGTTCCCAGCGCGATCCAGCCCGGCGGCGAGGCGTCTCCGTCGAACGTCAGGAGCCCATCTCGCGCGGCCAGCTGCGCCACGAACGATTCGAGCATCGAACGATCGACTCCGAACGTCGAGATGGCGATCCCCCGTCCGTCGATCTCTCCGTAGTAGGTCGCCTGCCTCTCGCCCTCCACGATCCTGTCGAAGTCGACACCCGCCACCTCGATCCGCGTCGGCGAGCGCTCGGCGAGATCGTCCGCCACCTCGTTCTCGAACCCCGCCGTCAACACCACCGTCACTTCGATCCGCTCGTCGCCGTCGTCAGGAGACCCGACCGGGACGAAGACGCGGGTCGGCGGGAACTCGTCGAACTCCGTGTCCTCGACGACGGCATCGAGGAGCTCGAATCGATCGACGGTCACGATCTCGAACTCGCCGTCGGGAAGAACGTCGACGTCCGTCAGTTCGAGCGGCTCGCACCCGTCCGCCGCGCCGCCATCCGACCCCGAGCACCCGAGGCACATCGATGCGCCGACCGCCGCCGCGATCCACCGGGCGGTGCCCAGCTGACGAGATCCCACCGACGCAGTGTCGCCGACCCACACACCCGCTGCGGCGCTTCGTCGCCGATCGGTGGTCGGCCGTAACGTGCGACGCATGTCGAACCCTGCCTCCAACGTGGTGATCGTCGATGCCGTGCGCAGCCCCATCGGCAAGCGCAACGGCGGACTCTCCACCCTCCACGCCGCCGACCTGCTCGGGCGGGTCCAGACGTCGATCGTCGAACGCACCGGCATCGATCCGTCCGAGATCGACCAGGTGGTCGGTGGGTGCGTCAGCCAGGTCGGCGAGCAGAGCTTCAACGTCACGCGAACGGCCTGGCTCGCCGCCGGCCTGCCCATGGAGACCGCGGCGACCACGATCGACACCCAGTGCGGGTCGAGCCAGCAGGCGACGAACCTGGCCACGTCACTCGTCGGGTCAGGTGTGGTCGACGTCGCTCTCGCGTGCGGCGTCGAGACGATGAGTCGGATCCCGATCGGCATCAATTCGTCGAAGAAGCTCGGTCTCGGCGTGCCGATCCCGAAGCCCTACTTCGCGCAGTACGAGATGACCTCACAGTTCGAGGGTGCCGAACGCATCGCCGACAAGTGGGGCGTCACGCGCGACGACGCCGACCGCTTCGGCCTCTCCTCGCAGGAGCGGGCGGCGCAGGCGTGGGCCGAGGGACGGTTCGACGGTCAGTGGATCCCGATCGAGGCGCCCGACGCCGACGAGGAGGGCAACCTGCTCGACACCACGCACACCGTCGAACGTGACGAGGGCATCCGCGAGTCGAGCCTGGAGAAGCTCGGCCAACTCAAGCCGGTCGCCCGCGAAGACGGCGTGCACACCGCGGGCAACTCGTCGCAGATCTCCGACGGCGCGGCCGCAGTGCTCATGATGACCGAGGAGAAGGCGAATGCGCTCGGCCTCACGCCGAAGGCTCGCATCATCGACACCTGCCTCGTCGGCGTCGACCCAGTGCTGATGCTGACCGGTCCCATCGACGCCACACAGAAGCTGCTCGGTCGGACCGGCGTCTCGATCGACGACATCGACGTCTTCGAGATCAACGAGGCGTTCGCCTCGGTGGTCCTCGCATGGGCGAAGGAGGTCGGCGCCGACCTCGACAAGACCAACCCGAACGGCGGCGCGATCGCACTCGGTCACCCGCTCGGCGGAACCGGTGCGTTCCTCATGACGAAGGCCGTGCACGAACTCGACCGCATCCAGGGCGACAAGGCGCTCATCTCGATGTGCTGCGGTGGCGGTCTGGGGACCGGCACGCTCATCGAGCGGCTCTGAGCACTGGTTGACTGAGCCGGGTGCGAGCCCGGCAGAGGAGATCGATCGCCGCTGCTGTCGTCGCTCTCGTCATCGCCGGCGGATGCGTGTCGGACGATCCGGATCCCGACGCCGAATCCACTCCCCCCAGCGAGACCGACGGATCGGTCGAGGCGAACGGCGTCGTCGACTTCATCATCGACGGCGACACGATCGACGTGATCCTCGACAGCGGTGAGGAACGGGTCCGACTGATCGGGATCGACACGCCGGAGGAGGGTCGAGACGGCGAGCCCGCAGAGTGCTTCGCCGACGAGGCCACCGCGTTCACGGCGTCGCTTCTACCGATCGGGACACCCGTACGTCTCGAACGAGATGTCGTGGGCCGCGACGACTTCGGCCGTCTCCTCGCGTACGTGTACCGGGCCGATGACGGGCTCTTCGTCAACGAGGCGATCCTGCGCAACGGGTTCGGCCAACCGCTCACGATCGAGCCCAACTCGACGTTCGCCGATCGATTCGTCGACGCGGCGTTCGCCGCGGAGGCCGACGATCTCGGACTCTGGGTGTCGTGCGGCCAGCGATAGCGTCGCGGCCGTGACCGACACCGCCGCGTCCGGTACCTCCGGACCGTCGCTCGCCGAGCGCCTGGGGTACTCACCCGACTCGAGGTTGGTGATCCTCTCGTGTGACGACCTCGGGGCGAGTCACGCATCGAACGACGGCGTCCTGCAGGCGATGCGGGAGGGTGCGGCCACCTGCGCCTCGCTCATGGTGCCGGCGCCGTGGGCGTGCCACGCAGCGAACCACCTGACCGACGCCGACGACGTGGGTGTGCACCTCACACTGAACTCCGAACACGGCTGCTACCGGTGGGGTCCCATCACGTACGCCCCATCGCTGCAGTCCGGCGAGGGTGGCTTCCCGCGGACCCTCGAAGACCTGTGGGAGCACGCCGATCAGACCGAGGTGCTGCGAGAGCTGCGCGCGCAGGTCTCGCGAGCACAGCTGTGGGGTGTCGACGTGACGCACCTCGCACCTCATCTGTCGGCGATCACCCTGCGTCCCGAGTTCTTCGACGTGTACCTCGAGCTCGCCGTGGAGTTCCAATTGCCGATCCGGCTCCCGTCGACGGTCGACGCCCAGCAGGCCGGGTTCCCGTTCCGGTCGCTCGCCGCGGACGAGGGCATCGTGTTCCCCGACCACTTCGACCACGACTGGCGGCCGGGCAGCCGGGCCCGGGTCCTCGATGCGATCGCGTCGCTACGTCCTGGCGTGACCGAGATCCACATCCAGCCGGCGATCGACACCCCCGAGGTCCGAGCCTTCGCCGGCGACACGGCCGACGGATGGATCGCCGACCTCGATCTGGCCCTCAGCGACGAACTCGCCGACGCACTCGACCGGGCCGGCGCCACGATGATCGGATTCCGCGCCCTCCGCGACGCGATGCGCGCCTGATCGTTACCTCGGTCAGGCGGCGGCGACGAGGGCGGCGATCGCGGCCGATGCCGCCGGGTCGCGGACGGCGTCGAGGACCGGTCCCGGGTCGCCGGTGGCCTTGAGGTCGCCGCGCATGAACGCCACCGCCGGCTCGAAGTCGTCGGCCGAGGCCGCTGCGAGCGGCACCGTCATGACGACGTCGGCGTCGTCGGGCCCCTCGATGCGCTCGTCCTTCTTCGCGACCACGACTCGGTACTGGACCGTGGGCGTCTCGCTCATGCCCGCACTCCGTCGAAGAGGTCGTGCTCGCCGTCGACCTCGGGAATCGCCCCGACCCGGCTCTTCGCAAGGATCCAGTCCTCCCACGGATACGTCTCGGTGAGCTGATCGTCGTCGAGCCCGAACCACCAACCGGCGTTCGGGTCGACCTGCGTGGCGTGGGCCTTCAGCGCACCCGTGCGGGCCCACATGTACCCGGTGCAGTCGATCTTGGTGGTGATGCGGTGGTCCTGTCCCGGCCGCTCGAGCCACTCGTCGGAGAACGGCGACTCGCCGGTGACCTCGAGCATCTTCTCGTGGACGGCGAGGATCCGGGCCTTCGACCAGACGGAGTAGTAGAGCTTCGCCGGCTCGTAGGCCTCGCCGAGGTCGGGACGCCAGTGCGGATCGCCGGCGTGTTCGAAGGCGAGCACCGAGATGTCGTGGACCCGGAGATGGTCGGGGTGCGGGTACCCCTTCTGGTCGTCGCCGTACGTGATGATCGCCTGCGGCTTGGTGCGCCGGATGACCTCGACCAACCGCCCGACCGCCTCGTCGAGATCGGCCTGCGCGAAGCAGTCGGGGTGGGCGTTCGGCTCCGTGTCGGGCATCCCCGAATCGCGGTAGCCGAGCATGACCACCTCGTCGAATCCGATCACCTCGGCCGATGCGGCCAGTTCGGCGTCGCGCATCGACCCGACCAGCGCCTTCTCCTCCTCGGGTGTCAGCCCGTGGAACGGCTGGCCCTCCTCGCGCAGCGACGGATTCTGGAGGTCGCCCTCCTCACCGCCGGTCGCGCACACCAGCACGGTGTGGACCCCCTCGGCGCCGTACTTGGCGAGGGTCGGCGCACCCTTCGACGCCTCGTCGTCGGGGTGGGCGTGCACCGTGAGCAGGCAGAGTGGATCGCCGGCGGCGGATCGGGGGGTCGTGTCGGCCACGTTCGGGAGGCTACCGAGGCCTCGCCGGGCACCTCGGGGTGATCGACCCGACCGGGCGATCGTTCGATCGGGCCCTACGCTGCGGCCCCGTGCTCCGCCGCCCGTCGTTCACTTCGGCCGCCGTCGCGGTCGCCGGGGTCGCCGGAGCGGTACTGCTCGCCGCGTGCGACACCGGCGACGGAACCACGCTGCGCGACCCGGTCGCGCCGACCACCCTCCCGCCGGAGACGCTGCCCCCGGTCGACACACCGCTCCCTCCCCCGCCCGACGCTGCACTGGGTGATGCCGCCGCCGGTTCGCTCCCTCTCGAGCTCGATCCGCCGGTCGCCGACTTCGTCCTCTTCCCGGCATGGCAGGACGGCGCCGCGATCGACCCGCGCTACGGCTGCGACGGCTTGAACGTGTCGCCGCCCGTCAGCTGGTCGGAGCTGCCCGACGGGGCCGTCGAGCTGGCCATCTCGTTCGAGAACCTGACCGATCAGTCGAACGGCCGACCCACGATCCACTGGGTGATGGCCGGGATCGACCCGGCGACGGTCGCCGGCGTCGGCGAAGGCGACGTTCCGCTGGGCGCGGTCACGGGCATCAACTTCTTCGGCGAGGTCGGCTGGACCGGGCCCTGCCCCGACCCCGGCACCTCCGAGACGTATGCCCTCACGGTCTGGGCACTCGCCCAGCAGGTGGAGCTGCCCGATGCAACCCCGGCCGCCGAGCTGCTCGACCTCGTCGCCGACGTCGCTCTCGACAGCGCGAGCGTCACCGGAACGGTCAGCCGCTGACGAGCGCCGCCACCATGACCGGCGAGTTTCGGGATCGGTGATCGGCAGGAATTGGACCCGTTCGTAGACTCGAATCCGTGCCCCTCCCGTTGCCGTCCTCGGAGTCACCCGACTCGCGCGGCTCGACGCCGCGACCCGGCGCGGTTCCCCCG
>JBCCTP010000010.1:0-24026 GCA_039198505.1 Actinomycetota bacterium
AGGCGATCGTCCGCCAGCGACAGGTCGGGGGTTTCGGGGCGTTCATGTTCGTCGACCTCGACCACTTCAAGAACGTCAACGACCCCCACGGGCACCAGGTCGGCGACCTCGTGTTGACCACCGTGGCGGCTCGTCTCGGCGCCGCCCTGGAGATGGACGACGACATCGGGCGGTACGGCGGCGACGAGTTCGTGGCCGTGGTCGAGTCGGTCGACTCGACCGAGTCGGCGCGTCTCCTCGCGGAGCGGATCGTCGAGACCGTGTCGGCGCCGATCGACCTGTCGGAGGTCGCGGCGCACGCAGGGGTCCACTCGTCGGTCGAGTCGCTCGTCGTGACCGTGAGCGTGGGGGTCGCCGAGTTCGGACCCGACACGACCACGGTCGACGACGTGATCCGGTGGGCCGATGCAGCCACGTACGCGGCGAAGGACGCCGGCCGGAATCGCGCGATCGTCCACGACGGCGCGATCGCTGTGCACTGACGTCAGGCTCGTTTGGCGACCTCGTCGAGCATCACCTCGGTGGCGCCCCCGCCGATCGGCAGGATGCGTGCGTCGCGGGTCATCCGCTCGATCGCCGACTCGCGCATGTAGCCCAGGCCTCCGTGGAACTGCAGGCAGTCGTACATGACCTCGTTGACCACCTCGCAGCCGAACGCCTTCACGCCCGACATCTCCTTCACGTTGTCGCCACCCTGATCGCCGACCCAGGCGGCGTGGTACATGGCTGCGCGAACCGCGTCGACCTTGGCCTGCGCCATCGCCAGCCTCTGCCGGATCGCTCCGAGATCGAACAGCCGCCCACCGAAGGCCGGCCGGTTCTTGCAGTACTCGGACGTCATGTCGATGGCCGTCTGCGCGGCGCCGACGCCCATCGCGACGAGCACCATCCGCTCGTTCTGGAAGTTCCGCATCGTCTCGTAGAAGCCGCGGTGCGGTGTGCCGAGGAGCTGGTCGTCGGACACCCACACGTCGTCGAAGTGCAGCTCCGCGGTGTCGGAGCACCGCCACCCGTGCTTGTCGAGTTTGTTCGCAACGGTGAACCCCTCGGTTCCCGCAGGGACGAGGAACATCGAGATCCCGTACTTCGAGTCGAGGTCGGTGCGCGCCGCGACGATGGTCATGTCGCCGTAGACGCCGTTCGTGATGTACGTCTTCGCGCCGTTGATCCGCCATCCGTCGCCGTCCTTCACGGCCGACGTGCGCATCCCGGCCACGTCGGATCCGGCGTCGGGCTCGCTGACCCCGATCGACAGGATCGTCTCGCCGCTCAGCACGCCGGGCACCCACTCGGCGAGCTGCGCCGGCGATCCCGAGTTGAGCAAGTGGGGGCTGGCCATGTCGGTGTGGACCAGCACGGTCACGTCGAACCCGGCGAACGTCGAGGTGCCGAGCGCCTCCGCGAACACGGCCGACGCCACCATGCCGAGCCCCGATCCGCCCAACTCCGCGGGCACGCGTAGCCCGAGCATGCCCAACTCACCCATCGTGCGGAGGATGTCCCGCGGCACCTTCCCGTTCGTCTCCCACTGATCCCCGTGCGGGGTGACCTCGTTGCGGACGAACGTGCAGGTCTGGTCGTAGATGGCGTCGAGTTCGTCGGTCATGTAGGCGTTGCGGAGCACCCGTTCATCCTCTCACCCGGGCGCGGACGACGCTCAGACGTGAGCGAGGGCGTCGTCGCCGTGCCGACGCGGGGTGGCGCCGATGGTCAGAGACCGACTTCGCGGGCGATGGCCGCGTCGATCTCGGACCACGCCTGGTCACGGCCCGACCACGAACCGACGTCGGTGTCCTTCGCCGGCTCGAGCGCCTTGTACACCTCGAAGAAGTGCTGGATCTCGGCTCGGAGATGGGAGGGCACGTCGTCGAGCTCGCGGATGTGCTCCCACCGGGGGTCGTCGGCCGGAACGGCGAGGAGCTTGGCGTCGGGGCCCTTCTCGTCGGTCATCCAGAACACGCCGACCGGTCGCGCCCGGATGTGGCAGTTGGGCACCGTCGGCTCCTCGAGCAACACGAGGACGTCGAGCGGGTCGCCGTCTTCGGCGAGCGTGTGCGGGATGAACCCGTAGTCGGCGGGATACGACGTGGCCGTGAAGAGGTGACGATCGAGCCAGACGTCGTGCGTGTCGTGATCGACCTCGTACTTGTTGCGGGATCCCTTGGGGATCTCGACGACGACTTCGATCCATTCGGGGCCACGTCGCGGTCCGCTCGACATGAGCGTCACTGTAGGGGGAGAGGCCGGCGATCTCGACGAGCCGCGGCGGACGCTCAGGCCGGGACCGCGCTGGTGTCGCTGGGGTGGAGGCGGAGCGATCGGGGTGATCGAACGTCGGGGCTCGGCACCCGACGGCGCAGGTCGAGCGTGGCGCTGATCACCGGGCCCATCGCGGTGTTCCGGATCGTGAGATCGAGCGTGACCGCTCGGACGATCGCCAACCCACGACCGCCGAGTTGGTGAGGCCCGGCCGGCGTGGCGGGTGCGTGGACGACCCCCGTGCCGAGATCGGAGACGGTGAGGATCGGGTGCTCACCGGTCCAGTCGAGGTCGAGGGTGATGGGTCCGGCGCCGTGTTCGGCTGCGTTCGTCAGCAGCTCCGACACGGCGAGCTCGGCGCCTTCGAGATCACCGTCGGGATCGGCGAGCGGCTCGAGGTGGGAACGCACCTCGCGGCGCAGGTGCGAGACCTGCTCGAAGTCGCCCGAGATGACCCGCCACACCCGGATGGTGTCGGCGTGGATGACAGCACACTTGAGAGATCGCTGAGACGGGCCCGGCGACCGGCGACGAACGTGGCCGTGGTCAGGCGTTGCGAGCGGCCTTGGCGGCCTGCTTCGCGAGTCGGCGTGCCGTGCGGCCCGCCGGCGCGAGGTGCCGGTGATCGAGGTCGCCGAGCTCGACACCGTTCTCGAAGAGAATGCGGTAGCGCTGCCAGTTGAAGCCGTTGGCCAAGATGACCTTGCCCTCGGTGCCGACGGGCACTCCGTGGAGCTCGACGGTCGACTGGACGCGGTCGTTCATCTTGAGCGTCAACTGACCCTCGTGCGGTGTGGCGAGGGAGTGCGGCTTCCAGTACTCGGTCGTGGCCATCACCACCATTCTGGCCGCTCCGACCCCTCCGACGACACTTTGGGTCAGGCACAAAGTGTCGCCGCCGGTCCGTCGGTAGCGTGGCTCGCCTGTGAAGAGTTCGGTCGAAGTCCTCGAGGACAACAAGGTCAAGGTCTACGTCGAGATCGAAGAAGACGAGTTCGACAAGGACGTCGACCGCGCGTTCAAGCTGATCGCCAAGGAGGTGAAGCTCCCCGGCTTCCGCAACGGCAAGGCGCCGCGTCGAGTCCTCGAGGCCCGGATCGGCACCGAGGCGGCACGTGAGCAGGCCATCCGAGATGCCGTTCCCGAGTACCTGGCCCGTGCGGTACGGGAGCACAAGGTCGATCTGATCGCCCAGCCCGAGGTGGAGATCACCGATGGCCAGGAGGCCGGTCCGGTCGAATTCGACGCCACGTGCGAGATCCGGCCCGTCATCTCGGTGGCGGGGTACGACGATCTGCGGGTCGAGCTGCCGTCGGTCGAGGTGTCCGACGACGACGTCCGTGAGGCCCAGGAGCAGGAGCTCGCCCGAGAGGCCACGCTCGAGACCGTCGACCGTCCCGCCGAGGACGGCGACTTCCTCGTGCTCGACCTCGCCGCCGAGCGCGACGGCGAGGAGGTGCTCGGGCTCAACACCGAGGACTGGTCCTACGAGCTCGGCCAGGGCTGGGTCGCCGACGACTTCGACGAGAAGCTCGCCGGTGTGTCGGCCGGCGACGTCGTCGAGTTCACCTCCACCCCGAAGGGCACCGAGGAGCCGGCCGACTTCACGGTCACCGTGCAGACGGTGCAGACCAGGGAGCTCCCCGAGCTCACCGACGAGTGGGTCGACGAGAACGTCGCCGAGTTCGCCACGGTCGACGAGTGGACCGAGAACCTGCGCGACACACTGTCCGAGCGCAAGCTCAACGTCGCCCGCCAGGAGGCGAGCACGAAGATCAACGAGGCGCTCGCCGAGCTCGTCGAGATCGAGCCCCCCGACGCCATGGTGCGCAGCGACATGGGTCAGCGTGCGCAGACCACCATGCAGCAGTTCCAGGCGCAGGGCATCGACTTCGCCCAGTGGATGGAGGCGACCGGTCAGTCGGCCGAGGACTTCATCGAGGGGATGCGACCGCAGTCCGAGCTGGCGGTCAAGGTCGACCTCGCCCTCCGGGCGGTCGCCACGGCCGAGGAGCTCGAGGCCGGCGACTCCGACCTCGAAGGCGAGTACGCCCGGCTCGCCATGCAGTACGGCCAGAAGGCGAAGGACATCCGCAAGGCCTACGAGGCCAACGACGCCGTCGACGACCTGCGGGTGCAGATCGAGAAGTCCAAGGCCTTCGATCACATCGTGAACACGGCCACCTACGTCGACGAGGACGGCACCGAGATCGACCGCGACCTCCTCATCGGCCGCGATGACTCAGATGACGCCGACGACTCTGACGACGCGGGCGCAGCCGACGCCGAGACCACCGACGCCGACACGACCACCGACGCCGACACCGCCACCGATTCCGACACCCCCGACCCCGATCCCGACGCCACCCCCGACGACACCCAGAAGGACGACTGACGCATGAACCTCGACGCCACCAACTATCTCGTTCCCAACGTCGTCGAACAGACGAGCCGCGGCGAGCGGGCCTACGACCTCTACAGCCGTCTGCTCAAGGAGAACATCATCTTCCTGCAGACGCCGATCGACGACCAGATCGCGTCGCTCCTGTGCGCCCAGCTGGTGCACCTCGAGTCGGAGAACCCCGACAAGGACATCAACATCTACATCAACTCGCCGGGCGGCGACATCACGGCCCTGTTCGCGATCTACGACACGATGCAGTTCATCAAGAACGACATCGCCACGATCTGCCTCGGGCAGGCCGCGTCGGCCGCCGCCGTCCTCCTCGCCGCCGGGACGAAGGGCAAGCGTCTGGCGCTGCCGCACAGCCGGGTGCTGCTCCACCAGCCGTACGGGCAGGTGGGCTACGGCCAGGTCACCGACCTCGAGCTCGCCGCCAAGGAGATCCTGCGGATGCGCGAGCTCCTCGATCAGATCCTCGCCGAGCACACCGGTCAGCCAATCGAGAAGATCAACGAGGACACCGACCGTGACTTCGTCATGGAGGCCAACGAGGCCCTCGAGTACGGCGTCATCGATCAGGTCATCGAGACCCGCGCCGCCGTCGATCGCGCCGGTCCCATCCGCTGACGTCGACCGCCACGCATTCGGAGTGCAGCGACCGGCGCGGACCGGGTACGGTCCCCGCGGGGGTCACTCGGATGATGCAGAATGGAACTTCGTCGCTCGGCGTGCTCATGTGGCGCGACACGGTGACCGATCCTGAGATGCGACCCATGACGTGCCCCACGAGCGGGAGGAACCTGCGTGGCCAAATTCGGTGACACCGGCGAGCTGCTCAAGTGCTCGTTCTGCGGCAAGTCGCAGAAGCAGGTCAAGAAGCTCATCGCGGGACCCGGCGTCTACATCTGTGACGAGTGCATCGATCTCTGCAACGAGATCATCGAGGAGGAGCTGACCGAGTCGACCGACGTCGACTTCGAGTCGCTGCCCAACCCGCGCGAGGTCCGTGCGTTCCTCGATGACTACGTCGTCGGTCAGGACGACGCGAAGAAGATCCTCGCCGTCGCGGTGTACAACCACTACCGGCGCATCCAGCACCAGAACGAGGGCGGGGCGACGGTCGGTCGGCGCGACGACGTCGAGCTGCAGAAGTCCAACATCTTGTTGCTCGGACCCACCGGGTGCGGCAAGACGCACCTCGCGCAGACCCTGGCCCGTCAGCTCAACGTGCCGTTCGCCGTCGCCGATGCCACGGCGCTCACCGAGGCCGGCTACGTGGGTGAAGACGTCGAGAACATCCTCCTCAAGCTCATCCAGGCCGCTGATTTCGACGTGAAGCGGGCCGAGACCGGCATCGTGTACATCGACGAGATCGACAAGGTCGCGCGCAAGAGCGAGAACCCGTCGATCACCCGTGACGTCTCGGGCGAGGGCGTCCAGCAGGCGCTGCTCAAGATCCTCGAGGGGACCCAGGCATCGGTGCCGCCGCAGGGCGGGCGCAAGCACCCGCACCAGGAGTTCATCCAGATCGACACCACGAACGTGCTGTTCATCCTCGGTGGTGCGTTCGCCGGGCTCGAGGAGATCATCGAGAACCGCATCGGCCACAAGGGCGTCGGGTTCCACGGCACGGTGCGCAGCCACGTCGAGCGAGATCCGGGCGAGCTGTTCGCACAGGTGCTGCCCGAAGACCTCGTGAAGTTCGGGATGATCCCCGAGTTCATCGGCCGCCTCCCCATGGTGGGTGCGGTTCGGTCGCTCGATCGCGAGGCGCTGGTGTCGATTCTCACCGAGCCGAAGAACAGCCTCGTGAAGCAGTACGCCAAGATCTTCTCGTTCGAGGACGTCGAGCTCGAGTTCAGCCAAGACGGCCTCGAGGCGGTCGCCGATCAGGCGCTCATGCGGGGGACCGGTGCCCGCGGCCTCCGGGCGATCATGGAAGAGGTCCTCCTCAACACGATGTACGACCTGCCGGGTCGTGACGACATCGGCAAGGTGGTCATCGACGCCGAGACGGTGACCGACAAGGTCAACCCCACCCTCGTCCCGCGGAAGCAGAGCCGCCAGCGCAAAGCTGCGTCCTGACCGTTACCTCGGGGGTCTGACCCCCCACGTAACACTCACGCATGAACTTCGAAGAAGCGCTCGCGTACCTCGACGAGCACATGTCGTACCAGAAGACGGGGCGGATCGAGTCCCCGTCGGTCGAGCCGATCACCGCGATCTGTGCCGGGCTCGGTGACCCGCACCGCTCGGCTCCGGTCATCCACGTCACGGGCACCAACGGCAAGGGCTCGACGGTCCAGATGATCTCGTCGCTCCTCGCTGCGAACGGGCTCACCGTCGGCACGTACACGTCACCGCACCTCGAGCACGTGACCGAGCGGATCACCCGCAACGGTGAGCGGATCTCGGAGGAGGAGTTCGGTGAGTCGGTCGGGGCCGTGGCCGAGGTCGCCCCGCTCGTCGGTCAGGACCCGGGCTACTTCGAGATCGTGACCGCAGCGGCCTTTCGGTGGTTCGCCGACGTCGCCGTCGACGTGATGGTCATCGAGGTCGGCCTGCTCGGGCGATGGGACGCGACCAACGTGGTCACGTCCGACGTCGCCGTCATCACCAACATCGGGATGGATCACCAGGAGTTCGCGGGGCCCACGCTGTCCGACATCGCCCGTGAGAAGGCCGGCATCATCGAGCCGACGGGCGCCGCCGTGGTGGGGGAGACCGATCCCGAGTTGGTCGAGATCTTCCGCGAGGCGAATCCGGCCACGATGTTCGTGCGTCACGACGACTTCGCCGCCACGTCGAACACCCTGGCGGTCGGAGGACGACTGCTCGATCTTCGGACGCCGACGACCATCTATCCCGACGTGTTCGTTCCGCTGCACGGGTCCCACCAGGGGGAGAACGCCGCTGTCGCGTTGACCGCGGTCGAGACGTTCTTCGCGGCGCCCCTTCCCGAGGACGTCGTCACCGAGGGATTCGGCAACGTCGTGATGCCGGGCCGGTTCGAGATCCTCGGTCGCCAGCCGCTCGTGATCATCGACGGCGCGCACAACCCGGCGGGAGCCGACCGATGCGCCCAGGTGTTCTTCGACGACTTCGAGCCGGAGGGTCGGCGCATCCTCGTGTGCGCCACGCTCCGCGACCCAGAGGAGATGCTGGCGGCGTTCCGCGCCGACGAGTTCGATCTCGTGCTCGCGGCGACGGCGCCGACGCCGAGGGGCATTCCGGCGTCTGACATCGCCCGAGTCGCGGAGGCGATGGGATGTGAGCACGTCGCCACGTTCGACACCGTCGACGCCGCAGTCCGCCGAGCGGTCGACTACGCCGACGGTGACGACGCCGTGCTCGTCGCCGGCAGTCTCTACACCGCGGGCGCCGCCCGAGGCGTCCTCCGGTCCCTCCTCACCAACTGAGGCCCCGTCCGCTCGTCGGACAAACGGTGTCAGACACCGTTTGTCCAAGTGCTCGCCGAACCCCGTCGCACCCCGTCGCCAGGATGGTCGCGCATGGGACGACCCGCACGAATCGACTCACCAGGTCAGTGGCACCACGTGATGAACCGCGGCGCGGGTCGGCGGATCGTGTTCCGGGATGACGACGAGCGGAGTGCCTTCCTCGACCTGGTCGGGGAGTTGGACGAGCGGTTCGGAGTCGAGGTCCACGCGTACTGCCTTCTCGGCAATCACTTCCATCTCCTCGTCCGTTCGACCGAGGGTCGACTGTCGGGCGGGATGCAGTGGCTCGGCGGGAACTTCACGCGGTTGGTCAACGGCCGGCGTTGCGTCGACGGCCCGATTTTCCGAGGGCGCTTCCATGCCGTCCCCGTGCCGAGGGAGCAGCACCTCCGATGGCTGATTCGCTACATCTCGCGGAATCCGGTCGACCTCGGTTGGGGCACGCGACTCGCGGAGTATCCCTGGTCGAGCTTGGCCGCTCTGCTGGGTGAGCGCAGCTCGCCGTCGTGGCTTCGCCGCGAGTTGTGCCACCGGTTCTTCGGCCGCGATGTCGACGCTCTGAGGGCGTTCGTCACGACCGACGCAAGAGGGCCGCTGTGTGACCAGCCTGCGCCGCCGTTCGAGGAGATCCGCGATGCGGTCGAGGTAGCACGTGCGCCGGGACCCGACGTTCTCGGCCGAGCGGATGTCCGCGCTGCGATCCTCGTCCTCTCCTCCGGAGTCGACGATGAACCGTCGGCAGACGCAGCCGCGGCACTCGGGCTCGACGCAACCTCGCTCCGTCGCGCTGTCCAAAGAGCGCGCACCCGCGTGGACGATCGGACCGACGTGCGGGCTCTCGTCGAGAGGGCGTGGGAGGTCCTGGCGATCGGACAGATGGTGTCTGACACCGTTTGTCCGGCCCGACGGTAGGTTGCGCGGGATGTCTGATCGCACCTTGGTTCTCCTGAAGCCCGACGCCGTGGAGCGCAAGCTCGTCGGTGAGATCCTGTCCCGTTTCGAGTCGAAGAACCTCGACGTCGTGGCGATGGACCTGCGTTCGCTCGACGTCGACATCCTCGGCCGTCACTACGAAGAGCACGTCGGCAAGCCGTTCTACGACGACCTCGTCGCGTTCATGAGCCGGGGGCCGGTCGTGGCCATGGTCGTCGAGGGTCCGGAGGACACCTGGGAGGTCGTCCGGGGCATGATGGGCGCCACCAACCCGCGCAGTGCCGCTCCCGGCACGATCCGTGGCGATCTCGGCATCCTCTTCACCGAGAACCTCGTGCACGGCAGTGACTCGCTGGAATCGGCCCAGCGCGAGATCGGGATCTTCTTCCCCGACCTCTGATCCGGTCCGGTCCGGTCGCAGCCGGTGTGCCCGCCGGCGGCGACGGTTGATCGTGGCCGATCTGTAACCTGGCGTTCAGAGCGGTCGCGCGCATCATGGCGGACGCCCGTCCGCTCGCCGAACGCACCCGTCCGCTGGAGACATCCCGATGGCCCGCAACAACCCGCTCAGCCTCGGTCGTGACCTCGCGATCGATCTCGGGACCGCGAACACCCTCATCTATGCCCGGGGGCACGGCGTGGTCCTCGACGAGCCGTCGGTCGTCGCCATCAACGCCAACGACGGTCGTCCCGTGGCCGTCGGCCTCGAGGCCAAGCGGATGATGGGCCGCACGC
The DNA here is from genome assembly GCA_039198505.1 of Actinomycetota bacterium. Taxonomy (GTDB): domain Bacteria; phylum Actinomycetota; class Acidimicrobiia; order Acidimicrobiales; family Ilumatobacteraceae; genus Ilumatobacter_A. Next base: position 9,793 of record JBCCTP010000010.1, read on the forward strand.
CCAACCACATCCGCGCCATCAGGCCGTTGAAGGACGGCGTCATCGCCGACTTCGAGGTCTGCGAGAAGATGCTCCGCTACTTCATCCAGAAGGTGCACGCATCCAAGTGGTCGAAGCCGCGCATGGTCATCTGCGTGCCGTCGGGCATCACCGGCGTCGAGCAGCGTGCGGTTCAGGACGCCGCCGAGTACGCGGGCGCCCGCAAGCCCGTGCACATCATCGAGGAGCCGATGGCGGCCGCGATCGGTGCCGACCTGCCGGTCCACGAGCCGAGCGGCAACATGATCGTCGACATCGGCGGCGGTACCACCGAGGTCGCCGTCATCTCGCTCGGCGGCATCGTCACCGCACAGTCGGTCCGCGTCGCCGGCGACGAACTCGACGACGCGGTCATGCAGTACGTGAAGAAGGAGTTCTCCCTCGCGATCGGCGATCGCACCGCCGAGGAGATCAAGATCGTCATGGGCTCGGCGTGGCCTCTCGACGAGGAACAGACCGCCGACATCCGAGGCCGAGACCTCATCTCCGGCCTTCCCCGCACCATCCAGCTCACGACCGAGCACGTGCGTGAAGCCCTGGCCGAGCCGATCTCTGCCATCGTCGATGCCGTGAAGACCACCCTCGACAAGACGCCTCCCGAGTTGGCCGCCGACATCATGGAGGACGGCATCACCATCACCGGTGGAGGCGCTCTCATCGGGGGACTCGACGAACGCCTCGCTCACGAGACCGGGATGCCCATCCGGATCGCCACCGAGCCGCTCTACAGCGTCGTCATCGGCTCCGGTCGAGCGCTCGAGAACATCGATGCCATGCGCGGGCTGATGTCGATGGGCGGCGAAGACTGACCGAGGCCTCCTGAGGCCGACCCCATGGCGATCTACACCGTCGGGCGGCGCCGAGTCATCCTCGTCCTGTTGTTGACGTCGGCGCTGCTGCTCACCCTCGATCTGCGCGGCAACGCGGTGCTCGACCGCGGCCGCGACGCGTTCTCGTTCGTGATGGGACCCGTCGAGGACGCCGCCGAGGTCGTCACCGGTCCGGTCGAGCGTCTGTGGAGCGCGTACAACGACTATCCCGACGTGAAGGAGGAGAACCAGATCCTCCGGGCGCGGCTCGCCGAGATCGAGGGCACCCAGGCCGCGGCGCAGGCCAGCGTGATCGACTTCAACGCACTGCTCTCGCTGCAGGACCTTCCATCGCTCGAGGACATCCCCACCGAGGTGGCCGAAGTCGTCGGCCGCTCCTCCAACAACCTCGACCAACTGGTCGAGATCAACAAGGGCAGTCTCGACGGGATCCGGGTCGGCATGGCCGTCGTGAACGAAGCCGGCCTCATCGGTCGGATCACGGCGACGAACCTCAGCAGTTCGCAGGTGATGCTGGTGACCGACTCGCGGTACTCGGTGGCGGTCGAGGTGCTGGCCGGGATCGGCGACATCGAGGACGTCACCACCGAGACCACGCCGTCCGGACTCTCGCCCGACGAGGCCGATGAGTTGTCGAGCCCCCCGGAGGACGTGCCGGACACGACCAGCCCACTCGACGTCCTGTCCGGCGGTGAGTTCCCGCTCCCGGACTCCAGCGACGGACCCGAGGACGACGCCGGCGAGGCGACCGACGACGCGGCCTCCGCCGACGACCCCCCGCCGTCGACCACCACGACCACGACGCTGCCGCCGGCGATCCCCGCCGATGGGTCGCCCGTGCAGACCGTCGCATCGGCCGACGGCGACGACGATGCGCCGGCCGATGAGGACGAGGCCGACCTGCCGGAGGTCGCGAAGGAGTTCGGGCTGCTCGAAGGTGCCGGGCGCGGGCGGCTCCCGAAGGTTGCGTTCGTGCAGGACAACCCGGCACTCACGACCCTGCAGATCGGCGATCTCGTCCAGACGGCCGGCATCGACACGAGCCTCGCACCCGCCGGGATCCCGGTCGGTCGCGTCATCAACCGAGCCGACCGCCCCGGCGTCGCCGGTCCGCTGATCGAGGTCGAGTTGCTCGCGGATCTCGACCAGCTCGTGTTCGTGCGGGTCGTCCAGTTCCAGCCACCCCCCGAGCTCGGCCAGTGAGCCGATGCTCGCCGCGTTCCTCCAGAGCTCCCTCGTTCGGCTGATCCCCGTCGGCATGGTCGTGCTCGCGATCCAGCGGACGATCGTCGTCGACCTCCCCGTCGCCGACGTGATCATCCAGTTCGTGCTCGCGTTCGTCGCCACGGCGGGTGCGGTCGGAGGCTCGGAACGTGGTGCGGTCGCCGGATTCGTCTTGGGTCTGATGGTCGATCTCGTCGGCGGAACGCCGATCGGCTCGACCGCGATCGCCTTCACGGTCGCCGGTGCGGTGGCCGGCCTGCTCGCGCTGCTCGTCGCCGACCCCCAGTGGTGGCTCGTCGCCGCGTTCACCGGGATCGGTGCTGCGGTCGGCGAGGCGATGCTCCCGGTCGTCCGTCTCTTCGTCGGTCAGGAGAACCCCTGGCCGCCGGAGATGCTGAAGATCGTCGTCGTCGTCGCCGTGGCGGCGATGGCGTTGAGTCCGCTGCTCGCACCGATCGCCCGGTGGTCGCTCCGTCTGCGTCGAGCGGAGTGGGATGCGTCCCGGGCCGAAGAGACCGTGACGTGACTGCGACCTGACGTGACCTGTGCGTGATCTCACTGCGACCGGGGCGGTCGGATCGATCTCGCGTCGGAATCGGTCGCGTGACGAAACTTCACGACGGTGCGTCGTGTGACGATTTGGTGACGGGCAGAATGGAGGGATGGCTGTCGACAAGCGGGCGACCCGCCTCGGTGTCCTGGCCGTGGTGGGCGCGATCCTCTTCGGGACCGTGGGTGTCCGCCTGTGGTTCCTCCAGACCGTCGAAGCCGAGGCGCTGCAGGTCGAGGTCGAGGAGACCAAGCGTCGGACCGTCCCGCTGCTGCCCGAGCGCGGGCGGATCTTCGACGCCGAGGGACGCATCCTCGCCGACAACGAGCGCGTGCTCTCCGTCGCCGTCGACTGGGAAGTGCTGCGCCGCGACAGCACCCGTTCCGAGATCTTCACCCGTCTGTCCGGGTGGGTCGGTGTGCCGGTCGAGGAGATGGAGGCGCGCTACGCCGACCCGGCCACGTTCAGCCCGTTCCTCCCGATGCCGGTGGCCGAAGACGTCGACGAGCGCACGGCGTCGGCCATCCGCGAACGCGTCGAGGACCTGCCCGGCGTCCAGATCATCGAGCAGTGGCGGCGGGTGTATCCGTACGCACCGCTCGCCAGCCACGTCGTGGGCTACATGGGTGCGATCACGGCCGAGACCAAGGACGAGTATCTCGATCGCGGGTACTACCTCAACGAGCGGGTCGGTCAGTTCGGCATCGAACTGAGCATGGAGGAGCACCTCCACGGCAAATGGGGCTACGTCACCTACGAGGTCGACAAGTTCAGCCGCATCGTGCGCGAGATCGAACGTGTCCCGGCGGTCAACGGCCGCGACGTGCAGCTCACGATCGATCTCGATCAGCAGCAGTACGCCGAGCAGGCGCTCGAGACGCAGCTCAAGCTGCGACGGGAGGCAGTCGCCCGCAACGGCCTCGACCCGGAGACCAACTTCACCGAACGCTTCTTCCCCGAGTACCCCGAGGAGGTGCCGTTCAAGGCGCCCGCCGGTGCCGTCGTCGTGAAGAACTGGGAGAACGGCCACGTCGTCGCACTGGCCAGCTACCCCACGTTCGACAACCGCTGGTTCGAGTCCGGTCTCAGCGGCGCCGAGTTCGAAGAAGTGTTCGACGCCACCGATCTGTCGCGGATCGAACGTGACGAGAACGGTGAGATCGACCCCGAGAGCCTCGTGGTCGATCCCGACCGGTCGACCCTCGTGAACCGAGCGATCCAGGGTCGGTACAACCTGGGCTCCACGTTCAAACCCTTCCCGGCGTACGCCGCGCTCCAGGTGGGCTTCCTCGGCGTCGACGACTTCTACGAGGACACCGGTACGTATCGGATGGACTCCGTCGACGAGTTCAAGTGCGAGACCGGTCTCGTTCGCTGCGTCTTCCGCAACGCCACGTGTTCGGGCACAGGACGCCCGTGTGTCTACGGCTCGGTCGATGTCAACACCGCGCTGGCGGTGTCCAGCGACGCGTTCTTCTACCGCATCGGCGAGCGCCTGATGACCGAGTACGACTACGAGCCGATCCTGCAGCAGGAGGTCGAGAAGTTCGGCTTCGGGGCCGACACCGGGATCGAGCTGCCGTTCGAGTTCGACGGCACCGTGCCCGACGCCGAGCTGAAGGCCCGCTACGCCGAGCTCGGGGTCATCTCCGAGGCCGAGGGCGAGGACTACTTCACCGGCGACAACGTGCAGTTGGCCATCGGTCAGGGACTCCTGTCGGCGTCGCCGCTCCAGCTCGCGGTCGGGTACTCCTCGATCGCAAGCGGCGGATTCGTGATGAAGCCCGAGATCATCAAGGCGATCTACGAGCCGGGAGTCCCCGATGCCGACCGTGTCGGGTTCGCCGACATCTCGCGGGCACGCTTCGCCGAGGAGCCGAACGTGCGTGGCGAGCTGGTGCGTCAGATCCCGATGTCGGCCGTGATCCGCGAAGAGATCACGAGCGGCCTGCGCCGCGTCATCACGGGCCCGGGCACCACGAGCGACTACTACCACCGCACCACCGGCGAGAACCTGTTCTACTACTACCCCGAGAGCGCCATTCCGATCGCCGGCAAGACCGGCACGGCACAGGGTGCGAACAACTACCCCTGGAACGACTCGTCGGCGTTCGCCGCGTTCAGCGTCGACCCCGAGCGGCCGTACACGGCGTCCGCCTACCTCGAGAAGGCCGGGTACGGCTCGCAGGGTGCGGCTCCCGTCGTGAAGTGCATCTTCCTCCAGCTCTCGGGGCTCCAGGACGCCGACCCGGTCTCGCTGAGCGACCCGCTCGACACCGACAACCTCATCCCGGCAGAACCGAAGGAGCTCGCCGACACGTCGTGCTACAACGGCCGCTTCTCGGCCGTGCGGGGAACCGAGTGAGGAACCGAGACCGGCGCCCGGCGGGGAGCATCACGTGACGGGGCTCCTCTCCCGTCGACCCGACTCCGGGCTCGGCAACATCAAGGCCAGCCCGGCCGACCCGAGCCGCAACATCGACTGGGTGCTCCTCACCGCTCAGGTGCTGCTGACGGTGATCGGGTGCTTCATCGTCTTCTCCACGTCACGCACCCGGATCGACGTCGACCCGTACGCGTTCGTCACCCGGCAGACGATCTTCGCCATCATCGCCTTCTTCGTGATGGGTGCCGTCATGGCCACCGACTACGAGTTCTGGAAGGACCGCGCGCGCTCGCTCTACACGCTCACGATCCTGAGCCTGGTCTTCCTGTTCCTGCTCGGTGTGGCCAGCGGCGAAGACCGGATCTCGTACGACCTCGGCCCGATCAACGTGCAGCCGGCCGAGTTGGCGAAGTTCACGACGCTGCTGATGCTCGCCACCTACCTCGCCGAGGAACGCAGCGACGAGGTCAGCTACGCCCGGTTCCTCGGTGGTCTCATCATCGTCGGCGTGCCCGCCACGTTGGTGATCATCCAGCCCGACCTCGGGTCGGCGTCGGTCATCGTGTCGATCGCCATGGGCGTGCTGCTCGTCGCCGGAGCGAAGATCCGCTACATCTTCGCCATCTCGGCACTGTCGATCGCCACGGTCGCCGCCGCGTTCGTCGGCCGCCTCGTCAACTCGTACCAGATCGCTCGACTCAACGCCCTGCTCAATCCCGACTCGGTCGGGCTCGACGAGACGTATCAGGCCGACAACGCCATGCGGGCGCTCGGAACCGGGGGAGTGTGGGGCAAGGGGTGGCTCGAGGGTCCGCTCACCAACGACGGTGACATCCCGGTCATGTGGGCCGACTTCCCGTTCGCCGCGGTCGGCGAGCAGTTCGGATTGGTCGGATGTGCGGTCGTGCTGCTCCTCATCGCCGTGGTGCTCATCCGGATCTGGCGAATCGCGCACCTGTCTCGTGACCTGCTCGGGACCTACATCTGCGCCGGGGTCTTCGTGATGCTGCTGTGGCAGACGTTCCAGAACGTCGGAATGACCCTCCAGATCATGCCGGTCACGGGCCTGCCCCTTCCGTTCATCAGCTATGGCGGATCCGGCCTGATCGTCTACTTCGCCATGTTCGGACTCGTGCAGTCCGTCCACATGCGTCGGATGCGCTGACGTGTTGCGTGACGTGCCTGGCACGTCACGCGACATCGGGTGCGGCGCGGCCGCGGGAGCCGGTCCCGGGGTGTGACCGTCGACGTCTCGTAGACTCGCCCGCCATGTCGTCGATCTGGTCCGACCTCGAGGGGCTGCTCCCTCGGGTGTCCAAGCCGGCCCGGTACATCGGACTCGAAGACGGCATGCAGATCCCCGAGCACGAGCCACACCGCGTCGCCTGGCTGCTGGCGTATCCCGACACCTACGAGATCGGGCTGCCCAACCAGGGTCTGCAGATCCTGTACGAGATCCTCAACGAGCGCGACGACGCCGTCGCCGAGCGCACGTACGCCCCCTGGGTCGATCTCGACGCCGAGTTGCGTCGCCACGGGCTCCCGCTCTTCAGCGTCGACACTCACCGACCAGCGTCCGACTTCGACGTCCTCGCCTTCAACCTGTCGGCCGAGCTCGTCTACACGAACGTGCTGAACATGATCGACCTCGCCGGAGCGCCGATCCGCCAAGCCGATCGCGGCGACGGTGACCCGTTCGTGATCGTCGGTGGTCACGCCGCGTTCAACCCCGAGCCGCTCGCCGACTTCATCGACGTCGCGGTGCTCGGCGAAGGCGAGGAGGTCGTGGGCGAGATCAGCGCCGTGCTCCACGGGTGGAAGGCGCATCGCGCCGCCTCCGCCCACGCACGAGGCGACGCCGTCCCCACTCGCGTCGACGCGCTCGCCGCGCTCGCCACGATCGACGGCGTCTACGTCCCGTCCCGCTACGAGGTCACGTACGCCGACCCGGTCGATGGCGAATCGACGGGGCGCATCGCCTCCGTCGAGCCGGTCGCCGCGACCCCCGAGCGGGTCGAGAAGCGAACGGTCGCCGACCTCGCCGACTGGCCGTACCCGAAGTCGCCGCTCGCCCCGCTCACCGAGGTGGTCCACGATCGACTCAGCGTCGAGGTGTTCCGCGGCTGCACCCGGGGGTGTCGCTTCTGTCAGGCGGGGATGATCACCCGTCCGGTGCGCGAGCGTCCGGCCGAGCAGGTGCGCACCATGGTCGCCGAGGGTCTGCAGCGGACCGGGTACGACGAGGTGAGCCTCACCTCGCTGTCCACGGCCGACTTCAGCGACGTGGAGCCGGTCGTGCAGGGCATCCTCGCCGACCGCGAGGCCGAGGCGCCGGTCGCCGGTTGTTCGACCACCATCAACCTGCCGTCCCTGCGCGTCGACGCCTTCACGGTGGGCCTCGCAGGACAGGTCAACTCCGGTCGTCGGTCGGGGCTCACCTTCGCCCCCGAGGCAGGTACGTGGCGACTGCGGCAGGTGATCAACAAGCTCATCGTCGAAGACGACCTGTACGGCGCCGTCGAGTCCGCGTTCGCACAGGGCTGGACCCGCATGAAGCTGTACTTCCTCATCGGGCTGCCGACCGAGACCGACGACGACGTGCTCGGAATCGCCCGACTGGCCGATCGGTGCGTCGAGCTCGGGAAGCGACATACACATCGCGCGTCGGTCACGGTGAGCGTCGGCGGCTTCGTCCCCAAAGCGCACACGCCGTTCCAGTGGTTCGGTCAGAACACACGCGAGGAGCTGCACCGCAAGGTCGACCTGTTGCGACAGGCGACCCGCCGCATGGGGGGTGTGAACCTCAAGTGGCACGACCCCGATGCGTCCACGGCGGAAGGCATCGCCAGCCGAGGCGATCGCCGCATCGGTGCCGTGATCGAACGCGTGTGGCGCGACGGCGGCGTGTTCCAGGAGTGGGGCGAGCACTTCGATCTCGAGCGGTGGCGTGCGGCGTTCGACGCCGAGGGCCTCGATCTCGACTGGTACGTGTTCCGCCACCGCACCGCCGACGAGGTCATGCCGTGGGCTCACCTGTCGGCCGGACTGCATCCCGACTTCCTGTGGGACGACTGGCAGGATGCGCTCGCCGAGAGCGGCGTCGAAGACTGCCGGTGGACACCGTGCTACGACTGCGGCGTCTGCACCGGGTACGGGATCGAACACGTCGTTGCGTCTCCGATCGCGCCCGCCGGCGGGAGCCAGGGGACCGGTCAGGATCTCGATCGCGGCCACGAGGTCCCGGTCCAGCTCGTCGGGGTGGGTCGCTGATGCAGTCGAACGTCGGTGTTCGTCTCCGTCTCCGCTACTCGAAACGGGGGAAGGTTCGTTTCGTCAGCCACCGCGACGGCGCTCGTCTGTGGGAGCGCGCCCTGCGACGGGCCGGCCTCCCCGTGGCCTCGACCGAGGGGTTCACCCCTCGCCCGAAACTCGGATTCGGACTCGCTCTCCCCACCGGCGCCGAATCGGTCGCCGAGTACCTCGACATCGACCTGCATCGCGACGCCGGTCTCGACCCCGCCGACCCGTCGTGGTCGTCGTACACGGCCGAGACGGCGGTGGCGCTCTCCGCAGCGATGCCTCCCGGCTACGACGTCGACGTCGTGGTCGCCCGCGACCCGGCCGCCGGGTCGCTCCAAGAACAGGTCAACTCCACCACCTGGGAACTGTCCGGGTGGGAGTCGACCGGGCCGGGCGTCGAGCCCGAACTGCTGGAGTCGGCCGCCCAGCGCCTCCTCGCCGCCGACGAGTTGCTCGTCGAACGCGAACGCAAGGGACGTCGTCGGGTCGACGACGTCCGCCCCCTGATCCGCGACCTCCGCCCCGACCCGACCGGTCGGATCCTGGTCGCCGATCTCGTGACGACCGGTCGGGCGCTGCGCCCGTCCGAGCTCGCCGAACTCGCGGTTCCCGGCGTCGATGCGCTGGCCATCCGCGTGCTGCGTACGGCGCAGTGGGTCGACGACCCGTCCGGCGAGCGCGTCGAGGTCATCGAGGCGACGGCACTCAGTGCACCGTCGTCGCCCGCCTCCTCCGGCGTCCTCGTCACCTCTGGGCCCGCCTCCGATGGGGCGCGCTCATGACCCTCCCGCTCGACGCCGTCGACGGGACGTACCACGTGGCGGAGTCCCGCGCTTCGACGCCGGATGCCGCAGAACCAGAAAGCCCCACCGATGAGAGACGAACACGAGCCGGTCGACCCCGGAGCGTCGACCGGAAACGACACGAACGGCAGCGACGAGTCGCCGAGCCGATCGGGCGGCGCTGACCGCAACGGCGGTGACCGCCAGGACGACAGTCGCAACGACGTCGAGCTCCCCGAGAAGATTCGCGAGAACAAGCCGTCGGTCGAGGCGGCCGAGAAGGCGCTCGTGAAACGACCGAAGATCGGCGACACGATGCCGATCCCGTCGGCGCCGCCTCCCGGCCCCGCGACCACGACGGACGAGGACCCCGGACCCGGCGGTTCAGGTGGAGGTCAGAAGCGCAACCGGCGCCGTGGAGGGCGCGGGCGCTCCGGCGGCAAGGGTGGTGGAAGCGAGGGCGGGTCCGGTCGCTCGGGCCAGAAGCAGGAGGCTGCGCAGGGCCGTTCGGGTGGTGGCCAGCGCGGATCGGGCGGATCGGGCGGATCGGGTCGCGGCGACGACAGTGGCGGGTCGTCGAAGTCGGCGAGCCGCAAACGCGGTCGGCGAGGCGGTCGCGGTCGCGCCCGCAAAGAGCCGACCGAGCGCGATCTCGAGCTGATCGAGCAACGCAAGGGTCGCGAGCGTGACGGCAAACCCATCGGCCGCTACTTCATGTGCGTCCAGGTCCGGTCGGGAGTGTCTCAGGTGGCCGTGCTCGAAGGCCGCCACCTCATCGAGCACTACGTGAGCCGACCCTCCGACGACATCTCGCAGATCCACGGCAACATCTACGTGGGCAAGGTGCAGAACGTGCTTCCCGGCATGGAGGCGGCGTTCGTCGACATCACCACGCCGAAGAACGCGGTGCTGTATCGGGGCGACGTGCAGTACGACCCCGAGGACATCGAGGAAAAGGGCAAGAACCCGAAGATCGAGGACATCCTCAAGAACCGCCAGCTCATCGTCTGCCAGGTCACGAAGAACCCGATCGGGCACAAGGGCGCGCGGTTGACGCAGGAGGTGTCGCTTCCGGGTCGCTACGTCGTCCTCATTCCCAACTCGCGCACGTACGGCATCTCGAAGCGCCTGCCCGACGAGGTCCGCAAGCGGCTCCGAGGAATCCTCGACCGGGTCAAGCCCGACGAGCACGGCGTCATCGTGCGGACCGCCGCGGAGCACGCGACCGAGGACGAACTGGTCGCCGACATGAAGCTGCTCCTCGATCAGTGGGAGGGCATCGAGAAGAAGGCCGCGAAAGCGCAGCGTCCCACGCTGTTGTCCCGTGAGCCCGAGCTCGCCGTGCGCGTGATCCGCGAGGAGTTCTCGGCCGACTACCGCGGGGTGATCATCGACGACCGAGAGCTCTACGACGAGGTGAAGTCGTACGTGCAGGCGTTCAATCCCGAGCTCGCGGACCGCATCGAGTACTACGACCGCAACGTCGAGAAGCTGTCGCTGTTCGAGCGGTACCACGTGCACGAGCAGGTCCACAAGGCGCTCGACCGCAAGGTGTGGCTGCCGTCGGGCGGCTCGCTCATCATCGAGCACACCGAGGCGCTGACGGTGATCGACGTGAACACGGGCAAGAACGTCGGCAAGTCGAGCCTCGAGGAGACGGTGTTCCACAACAACATGGAGGCCGCCGAGGAGGTCGCGAAGCAGCTCCGGTTGCGCGACATCGGGGGCATCATCGTCATCGACTTCATCGACATGGAGATCAAGGACAACCGGGCCAAGGTCGTCGAACGGCTGCGCGACTCGCTCGCTCGCGACAAGACGCGGTCCCAGGTGTTCGACATCGGCGAGCTCGGGCTCGTCGAGATGACCCGCAAGCGGATCGGCGAGGGTCTGCTCACCGAGTACTCCGAGATGTGCCCCGACTGCGAGGGCCGCGGCGTCCGGGTCGACTACGGCATGCTCGAGTAGTCCGATCGTCGCCGAACGACGACATCCACACGATGTTGCCGTACGGCGACAGTCCTCTGTATGTTGCCGTACGGCGACGCCGATTCGGTGTCGTCGAACGGAGACGCACAGTGGACCACGAGATCCTCACGACACGAGACCTCGGCGAGGCGATCCGGCGCCGGCGGCGGGACCTGGCGTGGTCTCAGGCCGAACTGGCCGAACGCGCGGGCGTCGGACGGCCGTGGATCTCCGAGGTCGAGGGTGGCAAACGCACCGCCGAGATCGGCCGCGTGATCGCCGTCATGGAGGCGTTGGGCGCGTCGGTGTGGATCCGAGATCGATCGCACGCGGTCGATCAGATCGACCTCGACGAGTTGTTCGATCACGAGGACTCGTCATGACCGACGAGCTCGTCGTCGTGCTCGAGGGAGAGGAGATCGGGCGAATCGATCGAGACTCGAGTGGACGACTCACGCTCACGTACGCCCAGGATCACCGAGACTCCCTCGACCGGACACCGCTCTCCGTCTCGCTTCCCCGATCTTCCGAGCGTCACGGCGACCGGTCGATCACACCGTGGTTGTGGGGTCTGCTCCCGGACAACGACGATGTGCTCGAACGGTGGGGGCGTCGCTTCGGCGTGTCCGCGAATTCGCCGTTTCGGCTTCTGGGCACGCCGATCGGCGGTGACTGTGCCGGAGCGGTGCAGTTCACGTCGCCGGGTGCATTCGACTCGATCGTCGACCGACCGGGTTCGGCGGAGGAACTCGACGAGCGCAGCGTGGCGATGCGGCTGCGCTCGTTGACTGCCGATTCGACGGCGTGGCTGGGATCGGGGGACGCCGGTCGCTTCAGCCTCGGTGGAGCGCAGGCGAAGATCGCATTGCACCGCGACGACGGAATCTGGTTCGAAGCGGTCGGTTCGCTTCCGACGACGCACATCCTCAAGCCGGCGATCCCCGGCTTCGCGGGCCAGGAGATCAACGAACACCTCTGTCTCGCCGCTGCGACGCGGTTGGGACTCTCGGCGGCGAGGACAGTCGTCGACCGGTTCGAGGATCAGTCCGCGATCGTGGTCGAGAGATTCGATCGCACGTGGGTCGACGCGACGCTTCGACGAATTCACCAGGAGGACCTGTGCCAGGCGTTGGGCGTCCACCCGGCATCGAAGTACCAGTCCGACGGAGGCCCCGGTCCGGAGCAGATCGGCGAGTTGCTCCGGACGGCGATGCCGCCGGCGGAGGGAGCGATCGCGGTACGCCGGTTCTTCGACGCCTTGGTCTTCAACTGGCTCATCGTGGGGACCGACGCCCATGCCAAGAACTACGGGATCCTCATGTCCGGACGTCAGACTCGATTGACGCCCCTCTACGACGTCTCGTCGTACCTTCCGTATGACGACACGAGAGGGCACAAGGTCAAGCTGGCGATGAAGATCGGGGGCGACTACCGGCTTCTCCGCGCGTCTCGACGAGAACCGTGGGAGCGGACCGCGAGCGCTCTCGGGCTCGATCCGACAGCGTCGATCGAGCGCGCCGTCGACCTGGCTCGCCGCGTCGGCGCTGCGTTCGAGGCAGCGCTCGACGACCTCGACTCGGCCGAACTCGATCCGGAACGCTCCGGAGATCGATTGGTCGACATGGTCGCTCGTCGCTCTGCGGTCTGTGCCGACGACCTGTCCTGAAGGTTCGGTGAAGCTGCCGGTCCCGTGCCCGGGTGCCCGTACCATCGGCACCGTGGAGATCGAGATCACCGACGACGCACGGCGGCTGCTGGAGAAGAAGGGTGGGTCGATGGCGATCGACTTCATCCGCCCCACCGGTTGAGGCAAGGTCGCCGAGGTGTCGGTCGACACCAACACGAAGGGCAAGAACCTGGGCGCGTACCGCAAGCTGCGGCACGACGGAGCGAGCATCCACATCACGCCGCAGCTGGTGGGGATGGCCGAATCGATGCGGATCGTGACCGGCGGTGGACTGGGCCGGAAGCTGAAGGTCGAGTTCCGGGCGGCGCCCGGCGCAGCCGGTGGTGACTGCTGCTGACGGCGGTAGCGTTGAACGCCGCTATGTACGCAGTCATCACCAGCGGCGGCAAGCAGCACAAGGTCGCCGAAGGAGACACGATCCAGGTCGAACTCCTCGACGCCGACGAGGGCAGCGACGTCTCGCTGCGCCCCGTGATGGTCGTCGACGGCGACACCGTGCTCTCCACGCCCGACCAGCTCGAGAAGGTCTCGGTCACCGGCACGCTCGTCGGTGCCACCAAGGGCCCCAAGATCGACGGTTTCACCTACAAGCGCCGGACCAACAACCGGCGTCGGTTCGGCCACCGTCAGCAGTACCACCTCGTCGAGATCTCGAAGATCTCGGTCTGAACAGGAGACTCCGATGTCCAAGACCAAAGGCGGCGGGTCCACCCGGAACGGGCGTGACTCCAACGCGCAGCGCCTCGGCGTGAAGGTGTTCGACGGCCAGACCATCCCGGCCGGCTCCATCATCGTCCGCCAGCGCGGCACCAAGTTCCACCCGGGCCACAACGTCAAGATCGGCAAGGACGACACGCTGTTCTCGACCGTCGACGGATCGGTCAAGTTCGGCTCCCGCAAGGGCCGCAAGGTCGTCGACGTCCAGCCGTTCGACTGACGTCCCACCACGCTCCGCTGGAGCGCGAGTTTCGCTGCAACGGCACCTCGTCGGAGGTGCCGTTTGCGCGTCCGGGCCACGTCCGTGAAGAGTGGGGCGGTGGCTGACGAACCGCTTCTCCTCACCAATCGCGACGACGGCGTCGCGATCGTGTCCACCAACGACGATCCACTCAACCGGATGACCCTCGGCTACGTCGATCGGTTCGAGGAGGTCATCGAGGAGATCGCCGCCGACGACGCCGTCCGGGCGTTCGTCGTCACCGCCGAGGGCATCACGAACTTCTCGGTGGGCATGAACCTGAAGCAGCTCCCCGAGGGCATCGAACGAGCGGGCGGCATCGACGCCTTCTTCGACCAGAGGCTGCGGCTGATCTCACGTATCGAGACGCTCGGCAAGCCGTCGGTCGCCACGCTCTTCGGATACTGCCTCGGCGGCGGGCTCGAACTGCCGCTCGGGTGCACCTTCCGGCTCGCTGCAGCGGAGGGCGCGAAGATCGGCCTCCCCGAGCTGGACCTCGGGGGACCCCCG